>NZ_QUAJ01000013.1 GCF_003391055.1 Psychrilyobacter piezotolerans | reverse complement strand
CACCATGGACACCTTATCATGTTCAACGGAAGCAACTGGAGAGTAGAAAATTCATTATCGTTATTGAAGTGATCAGTGGTGACTTTTTAAATTGCAACACCGCTGACATTTAAAGTTGCAAAACACACTTTATAATTTAATATTTAACCCATATATGTATTTTGTAAATAAATTTTATACTTTTTTCAATTATGAGAATTAAAATTGTAAAAATTGTTAATGTTAAAGGTTTAGTAATCAGTTCAACAATACTTACATTATTATCACAGAAATAAAAATGCGTATATAGGCGCATACGGGAGGAATAAATTTATGGAATATGGAATATGGAGTGTTTTGCCACCAATTATTGCCATCTTATTGGCTGTAAGAACTAAACAGGTATTTATATCACTATTTGCAGGAGTCTTTACTGCTGAGCTTATTATCAGTGGATTTCAACCTGTAACAGCTCTAAATACTTCTTTAAACGGAATTGTAGGAGTATTTGCTGAAGCATGGATTACAAAGACAATAATATTTTCGTTTTTAGTAGGAGCAATTATTACCCTAATTCAAGCGTCTGGTGGGGTAGAGGGATTTATTCATTACCTGACAATTAAAACTAAAACGATAAAGAATAAACGTGGAGCTATGATGCTAGCCTATATCTTAGGGATAGTTATCTTTGTTGAATCTTCAATTACTATTCTTGTGTCTGGTGTTGTTGCCAGACCACTTACAGATAAATATAAAGTTTCCAGAGAAAATTTAGCATATATCTGTGATTCAACTTCAGCCCCAGTGTGTGCATTGATACCGCTTAATGGTTGGGGAGCTACTCTCCTTGGTATTATTGGTGTTCAAGTAACTGCAGGAGTTATTTCTGGAAATCCTGTTGAGATCTTGGTTAAAAGTTTACCTTATCAATTTTATTCAATGATCACAATACTTTCTGTGTTCTTCTACATTTGGACAGGAAAACACTGGGGACCTATGAAAAAAGCTGAAAACAGGGCATCTAAAGAAGGAAAACTTATGAGAGATGGAGCTATTCCATTGGTATCTACAGACACTACCGAAATAAAAACCAAAGAGGGTGTTTCTCCACACATGATGAACATGTTACTCCCTCTTATAGTCCTTATCTTTATGATACCTTTTTCACTTTATATTACAGGTAACGGAAACATGATGGCTGGATCAGGATCTACATCTGTATTTTGGGCAGTATTAGGTTCACTTGTTTTCTCAGGTATCCTCTACATATCCAAGAAAATATTTACACTGAATGAATATATGAATCTTTTCTACAAGGGTGTTGGTGGAATGGTTCCAGTTGCTTCTCTACTCATATTTGCTTTTGCAATTGGGAATTCTATAAATACCCTCGGAACAGGAGAATACTTAGCAAGCATTGTAGCAGGCAAAGTCCATGGAGGTTTTGGACCTGCAATAGTTTTTATAATTTCAGGTATAATTGCTTTTTCAACAGGAACGTCCTGGGGAACTTTTGCAATTATGATACCTATAGCCCTTCAAATGTCAGTTGCTATTGATGCAAATATATTTGCAGCTATCGGTGCTGTAGTCTCTGGAGCTATTATGGGAGATCATTGCTCACCAATTTCAGATACAACTATACTATCTTCGATGGCTTCAGCTTCGGATCATATTGATCATGTAGAGACACAGTTACCCTATGCTCTTCTAAATGCTTTAATATCCACCTTACTCTTCTTAGCAGTAGGATTTTGGGGATAAAATAAGCTGATAGGACAGTTAATAAAAATAATAAATTTAAATTAAGGAGAAAAAATATGAAAATGCCAAAAAAAATAAAATGTATCAATATGCAGACTCCTATAATGAAACTTGAAAATCTTTCTAAAGAATTAGGCAGTGAAATATATATTAAAAGAGATGATTTTACAGGAATTGAGTTCAGTGGAAATAAGGTTAGAAAACTAGAATATGTATTAAAAGATGCCCTAGATCAGGGGGCTGATACTCTCATAACTTGTGGTGGGATTCAATCCAACCATGCTAGAGCAACAGCTGCTCTAGCAGCTAAACTTGGGATGAAATGTTATCTTGTCCTTAGGGGAGATGAAAATGAAAGAATTGAGGGTAACAGATTTTTAAGCCTTCTTCTAGGAGCTCAAATAAAGTTTATATCTAAAGAAGATTATGGTGAAAATAGGGATGAAATTATGAATAAACTAGCAAAAAACCTAGAAACAGAAGGTCTAAAGCCATATATTATTCCAGAAGGAGCCTCTAATGGTCTAGGGAATTTTGGTTATCTCAATGCAGGTTTTGAAATCATGGAACAAGAAAAAGAGATGGGAGTCGAGTTTGATCTCATAGTTACAGCAGTTGGTTCAGGTTCCACCTATGGAGGGCTTTTTCTGGCAGATAAGATAAAAAAAGGAGTAAGTAGAGCGGTAGGATTTAATGTATGCAATGATGCCCCTACATTTGTAAAGAGGATAGATGGCTATCTCAAAGACACTTTTAAAATTTTAGAAGAACAAATTGATTATTCCACAGATGAAATAAAAATAATAGATGGATATGTAGGAAACGGCTATGGGCTCAGCCGAAATGAGGAGATTGAATTTATTAAAAAATTTGCTAAGATGGAAGGAATAATCCTAGATCCAGTTTATACAGGTAAATCCATGTATGGTTTCTATAATGAATTTAAAAAAGGAACATTCAAAGGTAAGAAAAAGATACTTTTCATTCATACAGGAGGATTATATGGTATTTTTTCCAAATCTGATCTTTTTAAATTTTAGGAGGATATTAAGTTGGTATACAATAATTTTTATTATTGCTGTATTCGCAATTATCTTATCAGGAGCTGGAGCCACACTAAATCAGAGCTATGGTATAATGACTCTTTTAGCTAATGGGACCATACTTTTGGGCTAAATAAACTCATTGATGTTGTTGGTACTCTTGGACCGGTATTATTTATCAAAATCATTATATTTTTTCACAAAATAAATTAAGGAGTGATAATTAAAATTATCACTCCTTATTCCATAAAAATCTTTTTTAAAAATTCTAAATTCTATTATTCACCCATAAATAATTTGATATCGTCCTCTACAGATCCAATTCCCGCTATACCAAAGTTTTTAACCAGTACGTCTGCAACTGTCGGCGACAAGAATCCCGGTAATGTCGGCCCTAAATGGATATTTTTTACCCCCAATGATAATAGAGCTAACAACACGATTACTGCTTTTTGCTCATACCATGCAATATTATATGCAATCGGCAGTTCATTTACATCGTTTAATTCAAATACTTCTTTTAATTTAAGAGCTATAAGAGCTAATGAGTAAGAGTCATTACATTGTCCCGCATCTAATAATCTAGGAATCCCGCCGATATCTCCTAATGCTAATTTGTTGTATCTGTATTTTGCACAACCTGCCGTTAAGATTACCGTATCCTTTGGTAAGTTATCTGCAAATTTTGTATAATAATCTCTGGATGGCATCCTTCCGTCACAACCTGCCATTACAAAGAACTTCTTGATTGCACCACTCTTAACTGCATCTACTACCTTATCAGCCAATGCAAATACCTGCTCATGGGCAAAACCGCCTACGATAGATCCCTCTTCAATTTGAATCGGAGGTTTACAAGTCTTGGCCATCTCAATTACTTTAGAGAAGTTTTTTGTTCCATCTGCATTTACTGCAATCCTCTCCCATCCCGGGTATCCTGCTGCATTTGTAGTAAATACCTTCCCATCATAGGATGCTCCTACCTTAGGTGGCACTATACAGTTGGTTGTAAAGATGATGGGCCCGTTGAAAGTTTCAAATTCCTCTCTCTGCTTCCACCATGAATTTCCATAGTTACCCACCAGATGTTTGAATTTCTTCAACTTTGGATAATAGTGTGTCGGCAGCATCTCTGAATGGGTATACACGTCTATACCAGTTCCCTCAGTCTGCTCCAATAATTGAACCATGTCATTGAGATCGTGCCCGGATACCAAGATTCCAGGATTAGTCCCCACACCTATATTAACATTTGTTATTTCAGGATTTCCAAATGTTCCGGTATTTGCTTTATCTAATAATGCCATTGCTTCTACTCCAAATTTACCAGTTTCTAACACCAATGCCACTAAGTCATCCACCGACAGAGTGTCGTCCAATGTAGATGCCAATGCTTTTTCCATAAACATTACTATCTCTTTCTTTTTATACCCTAAATTATTGGCATGTTCATAGTAAGCTGCCATTCCTTTTAGCCCGTATATTGTTAACTCTCTCAGGGATCTTACATCTTCATTTTCAGTTGACAATACTCCTATGCTGAGAGCTTTAGCCTGCATCTCTTCCATGGTAGCTACCGTAAACGTAAGCACATCATGGTCGGCTAACCTATTAGGTACACAGCCACCTTCTTTTAACCCCTCTCTGATTTCAAGTCCTTTTCTGATCTCCACTGCAATGGCCTCATCATCAAAGTTAGAATTTGTAACTGTGATAAATAATGAATTAGTAATAAAGTAATCTACCCCCTTGCAGATCTCACAGTCATCTCTGTGCTCTAACGGATGCCCCTCCCTCAGGATTGAGATTCCTTTTAAGGTATATATCAGCAAATCTTGTAAATTAGCAGTCTCAGGTTGTTTTCCGCATACTCCTGCTACTGTACAGCCTGTATTATTTGCCGCTTCCTGACATTGATAACAAAACATCGGTACTTTTTCATCTTTTACAACGATGTTTTTCATGTCCTCTTTGATTTCCTTTGCCAGTTCCTTTTCCTTTGCAAAAAATCTTTTTAGTCTGTCCCATGCCATCTAATATCCCCTCCATTAAAATAAATATATCGTTACAATATATACGGATATAATCTTATAATTCCTTTTTTTATCTTTTACTTATTTTTCTATTTTTTCCCCTTTTCAATAACTCTATCTACCCCATTTTTCACCTCTACCTTGACTCTTTTCCCTATTTTTTTCCCCTTTTCAATAACTTTATCCGTATCCTCTTCCACTTCTTTTTTGATTCCTCTTCCTATTTCCTTCCCCTTCACAATAACTTTGTCCACTCCTTCTTTAGCTCTTATTTCTCTTCCCTTCTCTACGATTTTATCCGTCCCCTCTTCCACTTCTTTTTTGATTCCCCTTCCTAACTGCTTACCTTTTTCAATAACTTTTTCTGTTTTTTTTTCAATTTTTTTTCCATTCTCAATAACCTTGCCTACTCCCTCTTTAAATCCTATTTCTAGCTCCTTACCTTTTTCAATAACTTTTTCTACTCCCTCTTTAATTTCTTTTTCCGTTTCTTTTTCAATTTTTTTTAGTCTGTCCCATGTCATCTCATATCCCCTCCATCAAAAATTAATTTATCGTTAATATATACAGGATACAATCTTAGATTCCTTTTTTTTTAATATCTCCATGGGAGTTTTCTTTGGATCGATGCACAATTAAAATTCTTGCTGTTCCAGTTTATATCCGAAATGCAAACATAAAAATACCCCCCTCTTTAAAGAGGGGGGATACAAGGATAGATTTTACTCACCCATGAATAATTTGATATCTTCATCTACAGATCCGATTCCTGCTATTCCAAAGTTTTCAACTAATACGTTTACTACTGCCGGGGATAAGAATCCTGGTAATGTAGGTCCTAAGTGGATATTCTTTACACCCAGGTGTAATAACGCCAACAATACGATTACTGCTTTTTGCTCATACCATGCAATATTGTATGCGATCGGTAATTCATTTACATCATTTAATTGGAATACTTCTTTTAATTTAAGAGCTATAAGAGCTAAAGAATAAGAGTCGTTACACTGACCTGCATCTAATACTCTGGGAATTCCGCCGATATCTCCTAAATTTAATTTGTTGTATCTATATTTTGCACAACCTGCCGTTAAGATTACCGTATCCTTTGGTAACTTATCTGCAAATTCAGTATAATAATCTCTTGATTTCATCCTTCCGTCACAACCTGCCATTACGAAGAACTTCTTGATTGCTCCGGTTTTAACTGCATCTACTACCTTATCTGCTAATGCGAATACCTGCTCATGTGCAAACCCGCCTACGATAGTTCCTTCCTCAATTTGAGTTGGTGCTTCACAAGTCTTTGCCATCTCTATAATTTCAGAGAAATCTTTATTTCCATTTTCATCTTCTTTTATACTAACCCATCCCGGGTATCCGGCTGCATTTGTAGTAAATACTTTACCTTCATATGACGCTCCAGCTTTTGGAGGTACGATACAGTTTGTAGTGAATAAGATAGGTCCGTTAAATGATTCGAACTCCTCTTTTTGTTTCCACCATGCGTTCCCGTAGTTACCTACCAGGTGATCATATTTCTTTAACTCAGGGTAGTAATGAGCCGGTAACATCTCTGAATGAGTATAGATATCCACTCCAGTTCCTTTTGTCTGCTCCAATAATTGAACTATGTCGTTAAGATCATGTCCGGAAATTAAGATTCCAGGGTTTGATTTTGTTCCAATGTTTACCTCGGTTAGTTCAGGGTTTCCAAATCTTCCTGTATTAGCGCCATCCAATAATGCCATTACGTCTACACCGTATTTTCCTGTTTCCAGTACTAATCCTACTAATTCATCCACCGATAAAGTATCGTCCAATGTAGAAACCAATGCTTTTTCCATGAACATTACGATCTCTTGATTTTTATACCCTAAGTTTACTGAATGCTCATAGTATGCTGCCATTCCTTTTAATCCGTATATTGTTAATTCTCTCAGTGATCTGATATCTTCATTTTCAGTTGCTAGCACTCCTACCGATAACGATTTAGCCTGCATCTCTTTCATACTAGTCACTGTAAAAGTAAGTGCATCGTGATTTTTTAATCTCTTTGGAGTTCTTCCCAATTCAATAAATTTAGCCTTTATTTCTTCTCTTAATGCTAATCCTTCCGTAACTTGAGCTGCGATGGCTTCGTCATCAAAGTTAGCATTTGTTATAGTTGTAAATAATGCATTAGTTAAGTAATAATCAATTTTTTCAGAGTGATCACAAGATTTTCTTGTTTCTAAATCAATTCCTTCCCTTAAAATAGCTATTGATTTAGCTGTGTATATTAATAAGTCCTGTAAATTAGAAGTTTCCGGCTTCTTCCCGCAAACACCTGCTATTGTACATCCAGTTCCTTTTGCTGTTTCCTGACATTGGTAACAAAACATTGACATATTATCTCCTCCATTTTTTTTGACTCTTTCCCTGTTGGCGTTTTCTCTTCTTAAAAGAAAACTATTGCTATATACTTTAGCTTTAGTTTCCTTAACGAAGGGAAACTATAAGAAGGAAGAGTAATTTCTATAACTGATTATACCAGTAAGAAAAGAAAAAAATCGGTAACATAGGTTACCGATCTAAAATTAAATTAAATTTTCATCTAAAGAGATACAGATCTCCATCTTTCTTGGAATTAATTTAGTATATTTTACCCCTGCACTGTCCAAAAGCATCTTAGATGCCCTGTTAGAGTCTGTTCCGTTATATTTATCCGAAAGGTAGACTATCTTCTTTATTCCACTTTGAATTATCGACTTAGCACACTCATGGCAGGGAAATAACCCTACATATATGGTGCAGTTTTTTAAATTTTTTATACTGTTTAAGATTGCATTCTGTTCTGCATGCATGACAAAGGGGTATTTAGTCTCTAAAAATCCTCCTTCCCTCCCCCACGGAAACTCTTCATCGGAACATCCCTTGGGAAAACCATTGTATCCTGCTCCAACAATTTTTTTATCTTCATTTATTATACAAGCCCCAACCTGGGTACTTGGATCTTTACTTCTCTGCCCGGATAAAACTGCTATTCCCATAAAATATTCATCCCAGCTCAGATAATCTTCTCTTTTATTCATAAATATACCCTCCTATCTCATTACTTTATTATTCTAATTATACTATATCTTACCCGAACCATAAAGTTATTATCTCACCTATACAGGAGTTTTGTATCATTTTGAGTATATAATTTTAAGAATAAAAAAATTAGGAGGAATATTTATGATCTATTTCATTGCCTTTACTTTAGGGCTTTCAGGATTTTTTCATCCATGCTTCATTGGGACTATAACTACATTTTATGCTGCCCTGGTCCTGGTTAAAGAGAAGAAAAAATTTATTTTGGGGAGTATCCTGGGAATAATTATTATCAATTTTTCATTTTTATTTTTTACCGATCTTTTAAGTCATATCTTCCACCAGAGGATATTTAATTATATTATCGGCGGGATGTTTATTCTCTTTGGGCTTATGTTTTTAGGGGTTATAAAGCATCAACATTCCCACCTTCTCCTTTCTGCAGAGAGGATAAAAAACGCAAATCCTGTCTTAGTGGGGATTTTTGTTGTTTTTTCATGGATTCAATCCTTTGCTCATATCTTTATCCCCATGGTTCCTTTAATTTCCAAGACAAACTCCTATTTGAGATTTTTTATAATCATACCCTATGTTATAGGATTAACTATACCGGTTACTTTATTTAATTTTCTGCCTCTGCAATTTAAAGAAAAACACAGACAGAAATATACTAAAATCATTGGAATAATCCTAATCATCTTAGGTATCTTTATCAGTTTCAATCTATTTGAAGAAATCGAACACCTGGTTTGAACAGATTTAATTTTCAAATTTTAGCTGCAACTTCTGTACTTATTTATGGTATTACCTTATAATTTATAGAATTTTTTTTTACTTTTTTATCTTTTCTAAGAAAATTCTAAACTTAAAGTGTTACTATTGTAGATATATATTAAATTTTAAAAATATAACTAGGAGATACTCTATGAACAAAAAAATAATCTTCACTTTCATGCTTTTTACTCTAATTTGTTCTACATCCTATGGATCTTTGAATAAAATTTCTTTTACCGATGGTTTAAATACTCTAAATTTAGAGTATACTATTAATATAGGTCCATCTGAAGCTATCATAGAATTTTATATTCCGACTATTTTAGATTACTATCATTGGAACAGGTATAATAAGTTTAGGTTTGACAAAGACGTATTTAACCTTATCCTTAAATGCGGTCTTTATAATACCGATAAAAATATCGATATTATAGTCAGGTCTAAATTTTTCCCGTTAAATAATAAGATCTTATATTCAAAAAAATATAATTTCGAACATCAAAAAAACATTCCATAAGGGAGTACTATCCATGAAAAAATTTAGTTTTTTTAATAAAATTTCTACCAAGATAGCCATGTCCTTTTCCCTTACATTTGTTTTGACTCTATTGGTATTAAATCTTATCATCTATATCTCTGTTACGACACACACCAATACCTTAGAGCAGTCTCTTGTTATCGCCAGGAAAGAAGTTATCTTAGGGGAAGTTAATAATATACTCTCCTCTTCTCCCAGGCTGGGAGAAGAGGAAATTTCAAATATTATAGATAAGGCGACCTCCCATAGAGATCAAATATATGTTAATTTTAAATTTCCCAATAAAACTTATCAAAGTTTTAAAAAAATCAGCCTTCCCTATACTATCGATATCGATCAGGTAGGAGAGTACCACTTTATTAAGTTAAAAAAAAATAGATTTTTTTATCTGAATACCATGGTAAAAGCTCCCTCTGGGGAGAAAATATATATACAGTTGATCAGTGATCTAAAGTCTTCTGATTCCCTTATAGATGCTCTGACATCCACCATGCTTTTAATCGATTTAGCCGGTTTTATTTTCGCCATTGTCACTGGAGTTTTTTTTGCAAAAAAAACTTTAAAACCAATAAACTCAATAGCAGATACCGCTGAATTAATAAACCGGCATAATCTGAATAAAAGAATTGAGGCCTCTAACCATGACGATGAAATTGGAAGGTTAATCAAGGTTATAAATGATATGATGGAAAGATTGGAACGCTCTTTTGAAAATCAAACAAAATTTATTTCCGATGCATCCCACGAGCTGAGAACACCCCTTTCCATTATAAATGGATATGTGGACCTGCTCAATCAATGGGGAGTCGGCAATAAGGAACTTACAGAGGAAGCTCTTTCTTCTATAAAGGAGGAGATCTTTAATATGACCGATCTTATGGAAAAGCTTTTATTCATTGCCCGGGAAGAAAATACCAGGTATAATTTAAATTCAACAGATGTCGATGTTCCCAGCCTGCTCAAAAGAGTTTATAAGGAATTTAAGATGATCGATAAAAAACATGCTTATTCAATCCATAATATCCCTGAATTTCATGGGTTTATTGATGAAAAATTAATTTTACAGGCAGTTCGGGCTATAATAGAAAATTCTATAAAATATACACCTAAAAATAAACAGATAACTATTTCCTGTGAAAAAGGAAAAAGTCATTTTAAAATCATAGTTTCAGATGAAGGAATTGGTATTCCCAAAAAACATATTCCAAAATTATTCAATAGATTCTATAGGGTAGATGAAGCTAGGACTAAGGATACAGGTGGAAATGGTTTAGGACTTTCTATCGTAAAAAGTATTGTAGATATACATAATGGTAATATTTTTATAGATAGCGAGGTCAATAAGGGAACTACTGTGACTCTTAAACTTCCAATACAATAAGATTAAGTATAAATAACTAGGGGGAATTTATGTATAATATTTTAATAGTAGAAGATGAAACTAAGATAGCTCGTTTAATGGAATTACACTTAACATATGAAGGATATAAGGTAGATGTAGCCAACGATGGATTTGAAGCTTTAAACAAGATCAGAGAAAAAACATATGATGTAGTTATTCTGGACTGGATGCTTCCCAAAGTCGAAGGACCCAAGGTGTGCCAAGAGATCAAGAAGTTCTATCCTGAAACTATAGTTATCATGGTTACAGCCAAAGACGACATCACCGATAAGATTACCGGATTTGAATTCGGGGCCGATGATTACTTAACTAAACCTTTTGAATCCTTGGAACTGTCTGCAAGAATCAAAGCACACCTTAGAAAAATTCATCGCCAGGATACAACATATCAAATGACTGTGAAAGACCTTACTTTGGATCTTTCCAGGTTTGTGGCTATCAGAGGCGATAGGGATATCAAATTATCTAAAACAGAATTTGAACTCTTAAAATTCTTAATTGAAAACAAAGGTATAGTTCTGACCCGGAATAAGATCTTGGTCAATGTATGGGGGTATGACGGCAGTGACAGTATCCTGGATGTGTATATCAAGTATCTGAGGGATAAGATCGACAAAGATTTCCCTGTAAAATTAATTAAAACTATCAGAGGGATAGGGTTTACCATAGAGAAATAACTAAAAAAGACCATTCAATCGAATGGTCTTTTGCTTTCCCTAAAAACTATCTTATCCCCCTCTCTTTAATTTAGGAGAGGGGTATGGGTGAGGTCTTATACAGTTGTGATCTCTTTTTCTTTCTTCTTGAATAATTCATCTACTGTTTTGATATAGTCATCTGTAAGTTTTTGAACATCATCTTCAAAAGCTTTTAACTCATCTTGAGTGATATCTCCATCTTTTTCAGCGGCTCTTAATTTATTGTTGATGTCTTTTCTTATACCTCTAATCGCTATTTTTCCAGCTTCTGCTTCAGTTTTAGCCATTTTAGCATATTCTTTTCTTCTTTCAGCTGTTAATTCAGGTATAGATAATCTTACTACTTTACCGTCATTATTAGGAGTTAGTCCTAAGTTAGCCAAGTTGATTGCTTTTTCAATTGCAGGAATTACAGTCTTATCCCAAGGATCGATAACTAATAATCTTGCTTCTGGAGCAGATACATTTCCTACTTGGTTTAACGGCATTTCGCTTCCATACTGAGATACTTTTACGTCAGCTAACATAGCTACGTTTGCTCTACCTGCTCTTATTGTTGAAAATCTATGTTTTGTTGAGTCGATAGCTTTTTCCATTCTTTCTTTAGTTTCTGTTATTAATATTTTTGACATCTTATTCCCTCCATCGATTTATTTTTATTTTACTACCGTTGTTCCTATGACTTCTCCAAATACTGCTTTCTTAATATTCCCATCCACCAATGAATCAAATACTAAGATTGGAAGGTCATTATCCATGCATAATGAAATTGCTGCTGTATCCATTACTTTTAGACCTTGAGCTATAACTTCTGAATATGTAATTGTATCATATTTTTTTGCATCTGCATATTTAGCCGGATCCTTATCAAATATTCCATCTACTTTAGTTCCTTTCATTACGATATCAGCATCTATTTCCATAGCTCTCAAGGCTGCTGCTGTATCTGTTGTAAAATATGGATTTCCTGTTCCTGCACCAAATATTACCACTCTTCCTTTTTCCAAGTGTCTTTGAGCTTTTCTCTTTATAAAGGGTTCTGCTACCTTAGGAATTTCTAATCCTGTTTGAACTCTTGTTTGAACTCCTAATTTTTCAATTGTATTCTGCAATGCAAGTGCATTGATTACTGTAGCTAACATTCCCATATGGTCGCCGGTTACCCTGTCGATTCCCTGTTCCTCGCCAGACAGGCCTCTAAAGATGTTTCCTCCACCAATAACAACTCCTACTTCTATTCCCAGATCAGCTAATTCAACTATCTGCCTAGAAAACATATTTATCATGTGAGATGAAATCCCATATTCCTGTTCTCCCATCAAAGCCTCTCCGCTTAATTTTAAAAGAACTCTTTTATATTTTGGTGTCATATTTCCTCCTGGATTTTAAAAGTAATTTTTACTCTGCTGAAAAAAAGAGGCATAACAAAAGTTATACCCCTAAAAGATTATCCGTTAATTTGAGCTGCAACTTCTGCTGCGAAATCTTCAACTTTCTTTTCAATCCCTTCTCCAACTTTAAATCTAGAGAATCCTTTTACTGTTATATCTCCTGCAAATTGCTCTACAGTTTCTTTATTTTCTGCTCTTACGTAAACTTGCTTAACTAAACAAGATTCTTCGTAGAACTTTCTTTCTTTACCTTTTAAGATGTTGTCAATTATTTTTTCAGGCTTTCCTTCTTCCGTTAATTGAACTCTAGCTATTTCCATCTCTCTCTTTAAATCTTCAGTAGTTACATTTTCAGGAGCTAAGTAACCAGGATCCATAGCTGCTACGTGCATAGCGATTCCTTTCGCTTTTTCTACGTTTTCAGGAGTAGCTTCACCAGTCATTTCGATGATAACACCTAATTTTCCACCCATATGGTTATAAGTAGTTACGAAACCTTCAGCAGTAACTGACTCTAATCTTCTTAAGTTCATGTTTTCACCGATCTTAGCGATTAAGTTAGTTAATCTTGTTTCAATAGTTTCACCGTTTAATTCTGCAGCTTTTAAAGCTTCTATTGTTGTAATTCCGTTGTCTAAAGCTAATTTTACAGCGTCTTTTCCAAATTGAACAAACTCATCATTTTTAGTTACGAAATCTGTTTCTGCATTAAATTCTAAAACTACTGCTGTTTTAGCATCTTCAGTTATTCCGTCAAAAATCATTCCTTCTGCTGCGATTCTTCCTGATTTTTTAGCTGCTTTAGCGATACCTTTCTCTCTTAAGTAATCGATAGCTGCATCTAAGTTTCCTTCTTTTTCTTGTAAAGCTTTTTTACAATCAAGCATTCCTGCCGCTGTGATGTCTCTTAATTCTTTTACCATTTTAGCTGTGATTTTCATTTGGATCCTCCTAAAATTATATTTACAGTCTCAAAGTGACTTTTTTTATTATTGTATATATACATATCAATACAAGAAGAATTGAGTACAGAAGTACTCAATTCCATTTATGTATTTAATTACTTAGTTTCAGCTGGTGCTGCTTCCATACCTTTTCTACCTTCGATGATAGCGTTAGCCATGATAGTAGCCATTAATGTTACTGATCTGATAGCGTCGTCATTTGCTGGAATTGGGAATGTGATAGGATCAGGATCAACGTTTGAGTCAACCATTGCGATTACAGGTATTCCTAATTTGTTAGCTTCTTCAACAGCTAAGAATTCTTTCTTAACGTCTACTACGAAGATTGCTTTAGGAGCTGCTTTCATATCTTTAATTCCACCTAAGTTCTTGTCTAATTTTACTAATTCTTTTCTTAACATAGAAGCTTCCTTCTTTGTGTAAGCTGCATCTAAAGTTCCGTCTGCATCTAATGTTTCTAATTCTTTTAATCTAGCGATTCTAGTTTTGATTGTTTGGAAGTTAGTCATCATTCCACCTAACCATCTATTGTTTACATAGTACATTCCTGCTCTTTCAGCTTGTACTTTTACAGCTTCTTGAGCTTGCTTTTTAGTTCCAACGAATAATACGTCTCCACCGTCAGCTGCTACGTCTCTGATTACGTTATACGCAACTTCGATCATCTTTAAAGATTTGTGTAAGTCTAATACGTGGATTCCGTTTCTTTCTGTGAAGATATATTTCCCCATCTTTGGATTCCATCTCTTAGCTTGATGCCCGAAATGTGCTCCTGCTTCTAATAATTGTTTCATAGTAATTACTGCCATTTTTGTGTTCCTCCTTGAATATTTGTATTTGGTTTTTAAACTTCCGTTAAGCTCGAAACTAGGAGACCAATATAAATTGGCACCTTCCCTAGAAATACCTAACGTGTTAAATAGCTACTAATAATATCATTTTTGTAAGAAAAAGTCAACCTTTTAAATGAATCTACAGGAAGGGAATTACAGCAGCTTTTCTATTTGAATTTTTAATTTTATAATGCTTATGATATAATTATTGTAGTAAAAAAAAATTAAAGGAGTAAAATTATGACAACCAATATCTACAGTTTAAAACAAAAACAAAACATTTTCAAACTGGGAGTAACATACCTAACCAAGGTGTTAAATGGAATGGCTTTAGGACTTTTTTCATCCCTTATAATTGGGCTTATCTTAAAACAAATTGGGGTTTATACAGGGCTTAACTTTCTATCCCACTACGGACAGATAGCTCAATGGATGATGGGTCCTGCTATTGGTGCCGGGGTAGCATATAGTTTAAAAGTTCATCCTTTGGCCATATTTTCAGCTATTATTTGCGGCGCTTTAGGTGCCGGCACTATCACTTCCGGCGGCGGAATAACTATAGGAGAACCTGTGGGAGCTTTTATCGCTTCCCTTGTGGGAGCTGAAATAGGCCGGTTAATAAGCGGTAAGACGAAGTTTGATATCCTTCTCATCCCTTCTCTAACCATTATTTCCGGCGGACTCGCAGCCAGCTTAGTTTCGCCTTTTATGGTGGATTTTATGAAAGAGGTCGGGATATTTATAAATACTCTCACCACTCTTCATCCTATCCCTATGGGAATTACTCTTTCAGTAGTCATGGGAATCATCTTAACCCTGCCTATATCCAGTGCTGCCATCTCAATTTCTCTGGGATTATCAGGAATTGCAGCTGGAGCTGCTACAGTTGGATGCGCTACTCATATGGTCGGGTTTGCAGTTTCCAGCTATAGGGAAAATAAAATCGGAGGATTGGTCTCACAAGGGTTGGGTACCTCCATGCTGCAAGTTCCTAATGTTATCAAAAAACCAGTTATTGCCCTGCCTGTTATCCTCACTTCTGCAATCCTAGGACCCCTGGCAACCACTGTCTTCCATATGGAAAATAATTCAATCGGTGCCGGTATGGGAACTTCCGGATTAGTCGGGCAGATAGCTACCTTTAAAACCATGGGTACAGATGGAATCTTAGGAATTCTACTCCTACACTTTATTCTTCCAGGAATTTTTACTTATTTTATAAGTGAATTCATGAGAAAAAAGAACTGGATTAAATATGGAGATCTGCAACTCTAGATATAAAAAAGGACTTATCCATTATCGATGGAAAGTCCTTTTTTATATTAATTTTTTTTAATATTCCCCCCCGTTTTTTTCCACTCAAAACAATCACCCTTTAAGCTCAATCCCCCCTTAAAATATATTCATATTTTATATGAAAATGTAGTATAATGATTATATACAATACCGTTATTTTTTTAAAAATGGATACCCTAAATTTCTGTTTTTATTAACTTTAAGGGCATTCATAATATTACTTAAACACAAGGAGATGATATACCATGGACAAAATTCTTATTGTTGAAGACGATAACAGCCTTTCACAACTGTTGGAATTTCAATTGAAATATGCTCATTATGATACTGTTATTACCCCTAGGGGAGAGGAAGCGATTAAATTAGTAAAAGAATATGATTACAACTTAATTATTTTAGATCTCATGCTTTTAGACGGAAGTGGAATTGATGTCTGCAAAGAGATCAGAACTTTTTCCGAAGTTCCTATAATTATGCTGACAGCCAAAGACAGCATCAATGATAAGATCTCTGCCTTTGATGCCGGAGCCGATGACTACCTAACTAAACCCTTTGAATTTGCCGAACTTTTAGCTAGAATAAAGGCTAATACTAAAAAATCTAAAAATTCTGAGCCCAAGATTCTTTCTCATAAGGGTATCACTATATTTTTGGATACCTATAGAGCTGAGAGGGATGGGGTAGAATTAAATTTAACAAAAAAAGAATTAAAGATATTACAACTTTTATTGGAGAACAAAGGAAAAGTAATCAGTAAGGAAGAGATCATAAATAAATTATGGCAGGGTTTCTACGAGGAAAACAATAATATTGTATCGGTGTATATCAACTACCTTAGAAATAAAGTAGACAAGGACTTTTCTGAAAAACTAATTGAAAATGTTAGGGGTATCGGATATATAATAAGGTAATTTATGGATAAACATATATCTATTAAACGTACTGTAATCGCTTCCTACCTCTCATCTTTACTGGTTATTTTAATCTCTATCCATATAGTGATTATCCTGGTATTTTTAAATTGGGAAGATAGAAGAATTAAATCCGAAATAAACAAAACTTCCCTTGCAATTCATAGGGAATTAAAAACTGTCAAACATTTAGATAAAGTCTCAACTATAAAATTAATCCATAAAAAAATGGCTGGATTTTCTATAACTCAGAGAACCCAGCCTTCATTACATATTAATTTGATATATGAAAATATTTTTTTTTCCAGTGAATCCATTGAGTCTACCTATGACTATAAAAAAGATTTAGGAAAATTTCAGTTTGTATTAAATAATAAAAACGTCTTAATCATAAAAAATTTATTATTAAAATTTGGAGATAAGGAGATCTATGTTCAGATCTATTCAGATTCAGATGAAGTAAAAAACGATATTATAGCTCTTATAAATTCTCTCTTTTTTTCCAGTATTTTTATCATAATGATCTCCCTCGGTGTGGTGAGAAAGATCGATAAGATCATCCATTCACCCATACATGAGATCACCAAGACTGTAAAAAAAATCAACAGACATGATCTGAGTAAAAGAATCACAATTATAAATCCAAATAATGAGCTGGGAAAACTCTCAATGGTTATAAATGAGATGATTGACAGATTAGATGTATCATTTAAATCTCAAAATAGATTTATTTCCAACGCTTCCCACGAACTCAGAACCCCCCTGGCAGTAATCAAGGGGTATTCCGATCTTTTAAAAGCAGGAGCAAAATCTGATCCTGTTATGGTTGATCGGGGTCTTACAGAAATTTTAAAAGAAGTTAATAACATGGAAAACCTGTTAAAGAAACTTCTTTTCTTAGCTCGAAAGGAAAATAATATATTAAAAAATAATATTGTTCCCTTTGAAATATCTGTTTTAATTCAGGAACTTATGGAAAAGCAACAACTTATAGATAAAGATCATACATATAAAATCATACGAAATAAAACATCTATTTTAAATGCCGATAAAGACCTGATCCTTCAAGCATTAAGAGAATTATTAAAAAACAGCTCTAAATATACACTTGAAAATCGTCAGATCTCCATCGATTCATTCCATAGGAGAAAATATCACTATATAGTGATTAAAGATCAGGGTAAGGGAATTCCCAAAGAAAATTTGAAACACGTCTTCGAAAGGTTTTATATCCAAGATGAAAGTCGAAACAGGCAAAAAAATAGCTTTGGGCTGGGTCTTTCCATTGTAAAAGATATTATCAAACTGCATGATGGAAATATTTATATTGTAAGTGAGCTCAATGTAGGAACTACCGTAACTATTAAACTTCCCAGATCTATTTAATATAAAGAGGAGAGATGATAACCCATCTCTCCTCTTTATATTAAATATTTTAATGGTCTTTATTCTCCTGTCTTTTCTCTTAAAAAGTCTATCTTTTCTTTAACAGCTTCATCTCTTGGATCAATTTCGTAGGCAGCTATATATTCCCTAAGTGCTTTTTTTAATCGTCCCATCCTCTCGTATTTTATAGCAAATTCTACATGGGCATCATAGATATCAAAATCTAAAAATATCGCCAGATCATAAGCTCTTACGGCATCTACTATCCTTCCTATCCTTGAATAAGCATTCCCCAATAAAAAATATACAAATGCGGCTTCTGGGTCTGCATCTAAAGCCTTGTTAAACAGCTTTATAGCCTCTGGGAAATCATCCTTTTCATAGTAAAGATATCCCATGTATGCCATATATTCTCCATTTTTCGGGTCTAATTTCAACATTTTCTTGTAGATCTCTATGGCATCATCTGTTTTTTTTTGAAAACAAAGTATTGCTCCTAGTTCCCTCAACGCCATACGATTATCCGGATTAAAAATCAATTCCGATCTAAGATCCACTCTTCTTTCATCCAGGTTTTCTATCTCATTAATCTCCATAAATATTGCTGTTCTTAACATCTCTCTCTCTCCCCCCTGATTCTAAAAAAAAGTATCACAACTCCTTATTCTACAGTCACAGATTTAGCTAAATTTCTAGGTTTATCTACATCTACACCCCTATTCACAGCAGCATAATATGATAATATCTGCAGCGGTATAACATTTATTACCGGTGAAAATAACTCATCTATCTCTGGTATATAGATAACTTCATCTGATATTTCTGCTATTTCTACATCTCCTACTGTGGCTACCGTCAATACTTTTCCACCTCTGGCCCTTACTTCCTCTATATTGGATTTCACCTTATCGTATGTGTCACTTTTAGTAGCTATTGCTATCAATGGACATTCTTCGTTTATAAGTGCTATTGGACCATGCTTTAGTTCCCCTGACTGGTAACCCTCTGCATGGATATACGAGATTTCCTTCAACTTCAAAGCTCCCTCATAAGCTATTGCAGTATTTATATTTCTGCCTATGAATATACTGGATACCACACCATCTAATATTGATGCTTTTTCCTTTATATCATCTTCTATCTCTAATATTTTATCTACAATATTCGGTAATTTTCTTAAATTTTCAATTATATATCTTCTTCTTTCTACACCTAATATATCTTTCTTCTCACCTAGATATAAAGTCAGAATATACAGTGCTACCAGTTGTGATACAAATGCCTTAGTAGAAGCCACTCCTATCTCTAAACCTGCATTGGTATACACTGTTCCATCCGCTTCCCTGGATATAGTACTTCCCATTACATTTATTATTCCAATTGCCTTGGCTCCACTTTTTTTAGCCTCTCTCAGCCCCGCCAGTGTATCTGCCGTTTCTCCTGATTGAGATATTAATATCACCAGGTCTGTCTTTGCAATTATCGGATTTTTATATCTAAATTCAGATGCTACCTCCACTTCCACTGGTATTCTTAACTCCTGCTCTATCATATATTTCCCTACCAGAGCTGCATGATAAGATGTTCCGCAGGCTACCATATGAATCTTGGTTATATTCTTTAATTCTTCCTCTGTCAATGTGATCTCATCTATGATGGCACTATCACCCTTTATTTTCCCCTTCAAAGTTTCTGAAATTACCGCTGGCTGCTCGTGGATCTCTTTCAGGGTGAAGTGCTCATATCCGCCCTTTTCAGCTGCTTCTAACGACCACTCTATCTTTGTTTCCTCTGTTGTTTTTTCATTTCTTTCCAAATCCCATATCTTTATTTCATCTTTTTTTAATAGCGCTACATCACCATCTTCTAAAAAGATTACTCTGTCGGTATATTCCAGGATTGCCGGTACATCTGATGCTATATATTTTTCATCTGTCCCCAACCCTATGACTAATGGCGACCCCTTTCTTGCAGTTACCAAAACATCCGGCTCTTCCGATGAAATTACTCCTATTGCATAGGCTCCATCTAAAATCGGCAATATCTTAAATACCGACTCCACTAGATCCCCAGTATAATTATCCGCTAACAAGTGGACAATAACCTCAGTATCGGTGTCAGATAAAAATTTATATCCTTTATTTTTTAATCCTTCCCTTAATTCTGCATAATTTTCTATTATCCCGTTATGTACAAGGGATAGTTTATTATCCTGTGAATTATGAGGATGGGAGTTTCTAGTACTAGGCACTCCATGAGTAGCCCATCTAGTATGTCCTATTCCTACATGACCCAGGATCTCACTGTCTTTTATTATTCCACCTAAATTTGCTAACTTACCCACTGATTTAAACGTTTTCATGAGTCCGTCATCACTTAAAATTGAGATACCAGCCGAATCATACCCTCTGTATTCTAATTTTGATAACCCGCTGTATAAGACTTCCTTCGTTTCTTTGTTTCCTATGTACCCTACAATTCCACACATTTTTACTGCCTCCTAAAATATTTGATTTCAAATGTTCTTTTAGATCCATAGATCTAAAGGGTTATATTTTAAAAGAAAATAGCCACTAGAAGATTTTTGTAATAATCGTCACCGATTATTTTTGTTCCTTCTTTAGGTTGTGACAACCTCTAGGGTACCCGCCGATTTTCGATTTTCCCTAGCCCTCGTCAACTTCTGATTTCACACCTTATTCAAGGTTGAGAATTCATTCAGAAGTTCAGGCGCTTATTTTTTTTACTTTCTTTTAGTTTCCCTACTAACTATTGTATAGGAAATATAGAACCTATGTCAACTAACATTTATACATGTTTTCTAATGAAAATTTAATTTTTTTTATGTCGTTGAAATAAAATTGTTGATTTAAACCATATATACTCGATTTTTCCACATAAATCTATCTTTAGACCTATTTTCATCACACCATACCGCCTATATATTTTTTTTCAATATATCATATGCATCATATATATTAATAATTAAATTTCATCTATTTTATAATTTTTGAGAAATTTCCCCACCATAGGCGAGCAAATAATTAAGAAAGAAATTTAAATTCATTTTTACCTACTTTTATGATAAACTTTTCCCTAGGGGGAAGGTTCAAGATTTTTTTATGAACTGATTTTAGTACAACAAGATTAAAAAAATGTATTCACACTAAAATTTTAATGTATTTATATATATATATATAATTATTTGGAGGAGTTATGGAAAAATTTTTAACTATCGGTAAGTTAGCAGAAATACTGGAAATTTCTACTAAAACATTGAGGCATTACGAAAATGAAGGACTTTTGATACCATCATTTAAAAATCCAATCACAAGATACCGCTATTATGAAAATCACCATATCAAAGAATTGCATATAATCCATCTTCTAAAAAAGTTAGGTTTTTCCTTAGAGGAAATTAGAAAAATCAAGAAGAATAACAACCTTATAGACAGGTTAACTTTTAAACACAATGAAATAAAAGCCGAGATCGAAGGTTTAAAAAAGAAGAAAAACGAGATAGATCACTCTATAGGTCATTTACAAAATGCTCTAAAGACTGAAACTAATTTTCAAATAAAAGTAGTGGAACTGCCTCTAAAGAAGTTTAACAAAATTGAAATTAAACCAGTAGATTTTGTGGACGAAATAAAATTATATGAAATCGGATTAAAATTGAGACAGATGACCGACGAAATACAACCTAATATATTAATGTTAATGCAGGAAGATACCTTAGTGAAAGGCGATTTCAATTGTTACGGACTAATGTTAGAAATACCATTCGAAAAAGATGCCGAAGATGAACATTGGGCACCTGAAGGACCTTATGTTTCTTTGATGTATAAAGGGAACCCTTCCTTCTTCCATGAGACAGCCATAAAGAGAGTAAAAAAATATCTAGAAAAAAACAATCTAGTCTTTGATAATCTTGTCTATACCAGATTTTTATTGGGTCCTGCTACCGCTAGTTTAAAGTCAGATTATCTTACAGAAATATTAATAAAGATCAAATAAACTAAAAAGAAGGAGTCTATGAGTTTAGTTGATCTTCTAAGAATATACAAGGAGTAAAAAATGAAAAAATTTTTAACCATAGGTCAGTTCGCTAAGATATTAAATGTCACCACTAAAACATTGAGGTACTATGAGAAAAAAAAACTTCTCATCCCTGCATATAAAGACCCCATTACAGGTTACCGATACTATGACGAACACCATATAAAAAAAGGGTATATAATCCGTCTTCTAAAATCTATGGAAGTTCCCCTTAAAAAAATGAAAAATATAAATAGTCACTGGGATTTATTAGATCAATTGATTGAAACCTCTAAAAAATTAGAAGATCGTATTAAAGAAAAGGAGGAACTTATAGATAAAATAAAACAACAGATAAATAATTTCAGTGAGATTCCTCAATTAACCAGTCAATTTGATATAAAATTAATTCGGCTGCCGTATCAAAAATTTGAGTGTCTGAATTTTGAACCTTCAGATTCCTTCGACTTTTTTCAACTGTATACTGAAGGTGTTAAATTATCCAAAAAAACACAAGATGTAGAGAGTCAAATTTATGTTCTATCAGAGCTTCCCAATCTTCCTAATCTAGAATATCTCTGTTATGCCGTAATTCAAGAAATCTCCGAGTCTCAAGAATCAGAAAATTCTTATTTTAGAGAGGAAGGACTATATCTTTCCCTTATTTATCGCGGTTCTCCTACAACACATCACGATATTGGTATGAAAAAGATAAAAAAATATTCCAAAGAACATGGCCTGGAATTTGAAAATATTATGTTTGGTCGATCTATTTCTGATTTTTATATCATAAATTCTCCAAATGATTATTTAAATGAGATTCTGATCAAAGTAAAAGAAGATTAATAATTTTTAAAAAAAAAGGTTACTCAATTGAGTAACCTTTTATATTTCTTATAATGCTGCTTTTGCAGTTTCTGCTAATTTAGCAAATTCTGCTGCATTGTTTACAGCTAAGTCAGCTAAGACTTTTCTATCTAAAACAATTCCAGCTTTCTTTAATCCATTCATGAATTTAGAATAAGTTACTTCGTTTAATCTTGCAGCAGCGTTTATTCTTATGATCCATAATTGTCTCATTTTTCTCTTTCTAACTTTTCTATCTCTTGTAGAGAAAGCTTCTGCTCTCATTACAGCTTGGTTAGCTTGCTTGAATACATCTCCAGATGCACCTCTGAATCCTTTAGCTCTTTTTAATATTTTCTTATGTCTTTTTCTTCTAATAACACCAGTTTTTACTCTTGACATTGCTTGTTCCTCCTATCTCAAAAATTTGCTTAACATCTATTTAAAGATTATAATTATCTTCCAACTTTACCTGTAGGTAATAATCTTACCATCATTCTAGCAGCACCTTTAGGTAATACCATATCTTTGTTTAAAGATCTCTTTCTTTTAGTCTTTTTCTTAGTTAAGATATGACTCATTCCTGATTTCTTCGTGATATATTTCCCTGTTCCAGTTACTTTTACTCTCTTAGCAGTTCCCTTGTGAGTTTTCATCTTAGGCATAATAAATATCCTCCTTTCAATTTTATGTTTATTTTTTTAACGGTGATAATATGATAAACTTTTGCGGTCCACCATATTTTTTATCAATAATAGCTTCATCTTTAAAAATTTCAGCTACTTCATCAAGTTTTTTTATTCCCAGTGCAGCATGCATTCTCTCTCTACCAAATAACATAAGACTAGCTTTCACTTTATGATCTTTTTCAATGAATTTTCTAATATGTCCTATTTTAGTTTCAAAATCATGTACATCTATTCTAGCTTTAAACTTAATTTCTTTAATTACAACTTGCTTTTGATTTTTCTTAGCTTCCTTAGCTTTTCTAGCCTGCTCATACTTATACTTTCCGTAATCCATAATCTTACATACAGGCGGAACAGCCGTAGGCGAAACTTCTACTAAATCAAGCTTTTTTTCTACTGCGATGCTTAATGCTTCTCTCGAAGTCATTACTCCCAATTGCTCTCCATCATCCGATATTACCCTTACTTCTCTAGCTCTAATTCTTTCATTGATTCTAGTTTTGTTAGAAATAATAGACACCTCCAAAATTATATAAAAAAAACAGGATATGATAACACACCCTGTAAAAGTTATTTCTCAAATCAAATTTTCATTTAACCTGTAAATTCTTTACATTTTTAATTCGTAACCTGATGCATCTAACATGATCCTAAGATCTAAACTTTTGGTTTAGTGATGATAAGGTGAGAAACGGGTGTCTCTTCTTTTTCTTATATATTAAATTTTTATTCTACATAGCATAATATCACAAAAAAGATATAATGTCAACTATTTTTATGGCGTACCTAAGAGGAGTCGAACCCCTAACCTTCTGGTCCGTAGCCAGACGCTCTATCCAATTGAGCTATAGGTACGCATATTGAGTAAAAAAAAAGCGGTTACAACCGACTTTGTTTTTATATGGCGGAGAATGAGGGATTTGAACCCTCGGTACCCGGTAAAGGGTACACTCCCTTAGCAGGGGAGCGGATTCGACCACTCTCCCAATTCTCCGTGTATGGCGATGAGACTGGGACTCGAACCCAGACCCCTTGCGGGTTCACCGGTTTTCAAGACCGGCTCCTTAGCCAGTTCGGACATCTCACCACTCGACAAGGATTATAATATCATATATATATATGATGGTCAACACTTTTTTCATGTTTTTTTATAAAAATCATATTTTTCTCTACTTTTAAAACTAAAACGATATAAATTATAACGTTTATGAAGAAAATATATACTTTTAGAGGATTTGAGGGCATCTTTCGATGACTGAGAATCATTGTGACAAAATACTTTTTTACCCTCCATCTAATAAATCAAAATAGAAAAGAAATTTTTCTTTTAACATTTGATATTCACCTTCATGGGTATACCCTAGATCGGTTATTAATTTTTCATACTTTTCCAATCTTTCTAAAGGTTTGTACCCTTGATACGCTTTCACTTTGGAGGTGTGTAATCTCCTATGATAGCATATAAAATAAGTTTATTTAGTATTTTATGAAATATATGGTATAATAATAGGTAACATTTGGCAAATATAGCGGCGTATTTTGAATTTAATAAGGAGATAACAATGAGTGAAATAACAAAGAACAATGAAATAATGGACGAAACAACAGCTAAACAATCGGTAATCAAGATGGGTAAAAGACAAAAACTGACTGTAAACAACATCTCAACTATCGGTGCTTACCTGGATGCTGAAACTGGAAACACAGACGATAATGTCTTACTTCCAAACAATCAGATCGAGGGAAAAAACATCCAAGAGGGAGACGTTGTAGACGTATTCATATATAGAGATTCTGAAGATAGATTAATAGCTACATTTGAGGCTAGTTTCGCAGTGGCTGGAACCATGGCAAAATTAAAAGTTGTAGACCTGGCTCCATTTGGTGCATTTTTAGACTGGGGATTATCTAAAGATCTGCTTTTACCAAAGGGGCAGGAGGAGTGTAGAGTAGAGGTCGGAAAAACTTACCTGGTAGGATTATTTGAAGATAAAAAAGGCAGAATTTCTGCTACCATGAATGTATATAAATTCCTATTACCTAACTTCGATCTTCAAAAAAATGAATTGGTAGTAGGTACAGTATATAGAGTAGTTCCTGAGATCGGTATATTTGTAGCTATAGAGGATAGATACTACGGACTTATCCCTAATAACGAGTTCTTTGGTAACTACAAGGTAGGAGACGAAATACAAGCTCGTGTGATCAGAACCAGGGAAGATGGAAAAGTCGATCTTAGCCCAAGATTACTTGCTCATGTACAAATGGATAAGGACGCCTCTATGATCTTAGAGAGCATTCAGACTAACTATCACAAGAAGTTAACGATCAGCGATAAGAGTTCCCCTGAAGATATCAAAAGAGAATTTGGACTGAGTAAAAAAGCTTTTAAAAGAGCTATCGGCGGATTATTAAAAAACAGACTTATTGAAAAAACTGAAGATGGTTTCAAACTAACTGAAGATGGAAAAAACCACAAATAGAAAAAATAAAATAGGGAAGGCTGAATTTCAGCTTTCCCTATTTTTCAATACTTTTATTTTTCTGTCAGCAACTTTTCAATTTTTTCTAAAATTTCAAAAGGGACTTTAAGTTTTTCTAACTTTTCTTCATTGGTATGTCCAAACAGGTCGTGACATCCAAAGGAATCACTTAACTTCACCACTCTGGCATCCAGGCTGTCTCTTAAATCAGAAAGTTCTATCTTTTCCAAATCTTTCCCCTTGTTAGTGGCATATAAAAATATTCTGTCATCCTGGTCTAGAAATGCTCTTTTTATATACTGGACAGATGTCTCCATAAATTTTTTTTCTACTATCAGTTCTTTTTTTATTAAATGCATTTTCCCTCTCCTACCGTTAATATTCTCTATCTTTATATATAACAATTTTCCTTTGTCTCAGTATAACTAATTATTAAAAATATTATATATTATAACAGTTAAGCTACTATAAGACAAGTGAAAAAAAGATATTTCATGAGGTTGACCCCATAAAAATTAAAATATAACACTAAAAGTAAGTTTATTTCTTCCTAACCGGTTCCTGCCTTTCCTCATCTTTCAAGACTGAAAAATTTATATGGCAATATCCACCTGGATTTTTTTCCAAATACTCCTGGTGCACCTCCTCAGCATCATAGAATTTATCCAATCTTTCCACTTCTACAACTATGGGCTTGGAGTAACTGCTTCTCTGGTCTTCTATATATCGCTCAATAGCTTCTCTATCCTCTAGATCCATATAATACACTCCGGTTCTATACTGGGTTCCCACATCTCCCCCCTGTTTATTCACTGAAGTTGGGTCTATCACTCTAAACAGATGATTTAATACCATTCTTAATGGTAATATTTTTTCATCATATTCCAAATAACATGCCTCTACATGTCCTGTTTTACCCGTACAAACTTCCTTGTAGCTGACCTTTTCAGTTTTCCCATTGGCATAGCCTGATTTGGTAGCCAAAATCCCCTTTACCCTTTTAAAATAAGCTTCTACACCCCAAAAACATCCCCCTGCCAGTACTATTTTTTTCATCAGAATCCCCTCCTAATATAGATATACCATAAATTTTTATATAATAAAAACCTCCTTTCTATTCACATAGTTAGGAGGCCGTAATTTTTATATATTTGATATTTTTTTACAAGTTCTCACTAATTGAGCAGTGTAAGACATTTCATTGTCATACCAGGCCAAAACTTTTATTATTTGATATCCGTCTACTGTCATAACCGTTGTACATTGTGAATCAAATAAAGACCCGTAATGCATCCCTATACAATCTGAAGAAACGATTGGATCTTCTGTATATCCCAAGGTTTCGTTGGATGCTTCTTTCATCGCTCTATTGATGTCCTCTGCTTCAACCTTAGTTTTTAATCTAACCATGAGATCTATACAAGAACCAGTTACAGTAGGCACCCTTATGGCTGCTCCTCCCAACTTCCCATCTAAATGCGGAATTACTTTACCTAAAGCAGTTGCTGCTCCTGTTGTTGTAGGAACCATATTTCCTGCTGCTGTCCTTCCCCTTCTTGAGTGAATTCCCTTTTTATGAGATCCATCCAGGGTATTTTGATCGTTTGTAAAAGCATGAACAGTTGTCATATATCCTCTTATTATGCCAAATTTATCATCCAAAACTTTTACGATTGGAGCTAAACAGTTGGTTGTACAAGAGGCTCCTGATATTATCGTTTCGCTTCCGTCTAAAATATCATCATTTACATTGTATACAACCGTTTTCATATCTCCTGAAGCTGGTGCTGATATGACTACTTTTTTTGCTCCTGCATCTATATGAGCCTGTGATTTTTCCTTTGAAGTATAGAACCCGCTGCATTCCAGAACTACATCTATTCCTAATTCTCCCCATGGTAAATTTACCGCTTCCCTTTCAGTAAATACAGCTACTTCCCTGCCGTCTATCACTATTGCATCCTCTGTATACTTTACCAAATCTTCTTTGAATCTTCCCTGGGCAGTATCATATTTTAACAGGTATGCTGCAGTCTCCGGTCCACTCATACTATTTATTGCTACTACCTCAAATTCGGGGTCATCTTCCATCACTCTTAACGCTAACCTTCCAATTCTTCCAAAACCATTTATTGCTACTTTTACTGACATCTTTCCCCCTTGAGAATATATTTAAATTTTTTACATCTCAATATAACCCTTTTTCACTGAAAAAGTCAACAAAAATATTGAAAAAAGATCATTTTTTCATCTTTTTGTGAGCAATTATTGTACACTTATATCAAGAAAATGATTTTTTGTTGGAAAAATTTTAAATTATGGATTTTAAATTTTGCTCCATTAATATACTCAATCCCTTCCTAATGAATTACCTCTCATTTTTTAAAAAAAAACAGTCTAAAATATTTTTGCAAGCTATACTTTATCAATATAGATGTTATATCATATAAAAATATGCTTTATTATAAAAATGAATAATAAAAAAACCTTCCCAGTTAATAGAGTGTATCTCTAATAACTGGGAAGGTTAAATTGAATTAAACCAAATTTGGAATATATCCAATTAATGATTAAGCTGCTACTGAAACGACCTTTCTTGAATCCTTTAGTAATTTAATAGCTGTATATAATACTACTGCTATAACTACCTTAGTTAACATTGCTATAGATAATCCTGTTACTAAGTAAGCCGCAACAATTACTCCTACAACACCAATTGTAGCATTCATTAAAGTTGCTTTTCTATTATAAGCTCCTGCCTTAATAAACTTTACACTTGCTGCCGGCATAAGGTATGCACAAGAACCCATCATAACTGGGAATGCCACTAATGGACTTAAACCTAAAGCGTAAACTAAAGCCATACAAGGGGCATATAGACCTATTCCTAAAGTCATAAGAGCTCCTAATATAAAGTTTCCAACTACGGCTATAACTAATTTAATTCCAGTTAAGCCAACTGCTTCTCCTCCGCCTTGAATCAATCCGAATTGTTGAGCAAGCATTATCAATACTACAATTATTAATGCTGATCCCATGTATAATTGTACTTTTTTCTCATCCAGCTTAGCTACAACACCCGCTCCTATTATAGCTCCAAGAGTTGCTGCTACTAACATAGATATTAATGTTATTGGTTCAACTTCAACTTTTTTGATAAATATAAAAGCTTCAGCTATTACAGGAATAGTCATTGCTGTATTTAAAGTTCCTGGTATTATCCTATCATGAACCAAGTTAAATTGTTTGAAAAGAGCCGTCATCGGTGCGAATCCACCAATACCCAAAGTATCGAAGAAATTTACTCCAAGAGCTATTCCTCCATGTGCTGCCGTACTTCCTTCATCCACTCCAGCGTTATTCGTTTTAAATTCTTTGTAGTCTTTAGCGAAAACCACTAAATACCAAATAGCCATAATTCCTAAAATCCCCAGTAATATTTGTACCATTTCATACCCCCTAAGTTCTTTTTATTTTAATGCGGATCCATATTTTAATGGATCCGTTGGATCTGCCGACAGATAATTTATTCTACAATATTTATTTTATTTTAATGAGAATCCATATTTTAATGGATCTGTTGGATCTACCAATAGATGATTTATCCCTGTAATATATGCACTTGCTGTAATCTGTGGAATTACATATTGTACTCCATCTTTAGTATTTGTGTCAAGTATTTCACCGATGAACTTAGTCTCGATTATACTCTCGTAAACAAATTTTTCACCTTTAGCTAACTTTCCTTTAGTGAATAAAGTTGCCATCTTAGCACACGTTCCAGTTCCACAAGGAGATCTGTCTACCTGACCTTCCCCGAATACTACGACATTTTGTAAGGTAGCATCTTCACTCTTTGCAGGTCCGTATATTTCAACTAAATCGATTGTCTTGATATGGTCTAATTCAGGATGTTTTACTGTGATTTGCTCATTGGCTGCCTTTAAGATTTTAACACCTAATTCACAAAGTTTATTTGTGTTCGCCGGGCATATATCTAATCCTAATTGAGTAGCTTCTAATATAGCGAAGAAACTTCCTCCGAAAGAAACATCTAAAGTAAGAGTTCCTATTCCATCTACGTCTATCTTAACATTTTCTTTATGTAAGAATGCTGGTACATTTGTAAATGATACTTCCAATGCTTTTCCATCTTCTACCCTAACTCTACCTCTTATTAATCCTGCAGGAGATTCCATTGTGATATTTGTGTATGGTTCAGTAACTTCTACCATTCCCATTTCTACTGCAACTGTCATAGCACCGATAGTCCCATGGCCGCACATATTTAAGTAACCTCCACCATCCATGAAGATTATTCCTAAATCTGCTTCATCAATTGTAGGTGTAACTATTATTGAACCGAACATATCAGCATGTCCTCTAGGCTCGTGCATAGATAATGTTCTTACATCATCCATATTCTTTTCTAAGTAGCTTTTCTTTTCTGCCATTGTTTTTCCAGGGATTTTTGGTAATCCACTGATGATTATTCTAGTTGGTTCTCCCATTGTGTGTGAATCTACAGCAATTATCTGTTTGTTGATTTTCATTATTTGTTCCCCCTTCTTATTTTTAACTTTAGCATGGCCAAAGCTTTTTTCGCGTCTAAACGGGTCATATTATTTTCTCCTACAACCTCTGTTTCAATACCATCTTTACTTTTATTTATATCAACTATGGTGTCCATATATTTATTTTTCACAACGAACTCACCTTGAGTTCCAACAAAGCTAAGTCCAACTACCGGTATTTCCCTCTCACCGATCTCTCTCATGGTGTTTTCATAGTCCACATGACTATTACCCCAACCATCCAGTGAAAAAATCACACCATCAGCTCTCATGGCTTCGATTAAATTTGCAGCTCTCTTCCCTACAAAATTTTTCTCTTCATTCCCTTGAGGAGTTCCTACCAATATTATTCCCAATAAGTCTATATCCTGATCACTGGATACCACATCTAATAACGGATCTCTAAAATGATGCAGTGTCGTTTCCTTTGTTGAAGGTCCAATCCCCATATCTAACCCCTCCTAATGCATGGCCCTTATAGCACCATCTCTATATTCATTCGGAGTTATGAGCACAGGCATATTGCCTAAGTCTATTATAGATTTTCCACCCGTAAACCCAGATGGTTCCGTAGAAAAAATCCTAGTATCATACATAGCTCCCTGTCCTGCAACCTGCTTTAATATAACTACTTTTTTCCCTCCTGGTCTGATATTGTCAAAAAATTCACATTTATCTGTACAATCTCTCCCATTTAACTTTTTCAGAACATCCCTTATCTGCTGAACTAGATAGTCGCAGATTTCGTGACATTGGTCTATTCCACTTCTAACCTTGGTTCCCCCTGATACTAATGTCACATCCACATGGATGATCAAATCTTCCTCTCTTGGAGTTCCTGCTCTTCCAAATACTACCTGCTCTGATAATACTCCTTCTGAAGACCCGAATTCTGCTGCTTGAATATTATCTTCATCTATAGCAGTTAACATCACATTGACCCCTGTCAATGTATGAGTTATTCCTTCTCCCATTTTACCCAATACCTTCGTTGAAATAGGAATAAAGTCCACAATAGAATTAACAAACTTATCTCTTTCGTTTGGCTTAATTAACTCGATTCTTAACTCTTTCACATATTTTAATCGAGATATTAACTCTGGATTTTTAATATCTGTTCCTAGAAACAGAGTATTTCCAGAGATTAAAGTGGTTTCCGAAGAAACCACTCTCTCTATGTGAAAAGCTTTTATTTGCAACTTACGTCTTTTTAAACTTTTCATATATAATCTCCTAAAAATTCAAATTATACCTTTGCGATATATTCAAATGGTAATGATATTATCTTACCAGGTGTTTGAATTTCCATTAATTTTTCTAATGTTGCTACTAATAACTCTTTTTGCATCTTAGGGTTATTAGGTTCACCTGCGTTAGCTCCCATTGGTACGTTTGGTGCTACTGCTCTTGGTGTTCCAGCTTGTCTTACTACTGGTGGTAATGCTGCGATGATTATTGTAGGAATCCCCGATTCCTCAATCGCTCTCTGTACTAATACAGCAGAACGGTGACAAGTTCCTCAGCCAGCTGTTAAAACTACTGCGTCTACGCCGTCTTCTTTAAATTTTGCTGCGATGGCAGGACCAGTTTCGTTTTTAAACTTCTCTTGGTTTCCACCTCCACCCATGAATCCTGCATGGATTCCTGATACTTCTTTGATGAATCCTTCTTTAACTAATTCATTTAATGGATCTACCGGGAACATACAGTTAACGTCTTTGTTTACGTCACCGTTATCATACCCACCATGAGATACCATCATTTCTGATGTAGGTGCATCTCCTGGGATAAATCTATATGTGAAATCTCCTGCGAAGTTAAATCTTTCTTGTGACTTTAAATGTACCCCTGCTGCAGTAGCTAAACCGATTTTCATTTCGTTTAAAGGCTTAGTAACTGGTGTCCAAACTGACTTAGGAGTAATCGGTACAAATATTTCCGATTGCATACCTTTTATTGCCATTCTATTTTCCTCCTCTTTTATTTTTTTCTATATTACTTACATATTTTTCATTTACTTCTCCAGACATTACTTCTGGAAAACTCATGTTAAATTCTACTTCTTGACCTACTTTTAACTCATAATCAGTTATCAGCATTCTCATAGGTACAGTCAGGTGACCTAACCTACCCTTTAAATCCATAGCCACTCCTCCGTCTGAAATGTGTACTATGATTCCCTGCATCTTTACTAATCTGTCTCCATATTTCATAATTTAACTCCATATTTCATAATTTAGACTTATTTAGTTTTTAATTTTGATTCTCTTTTTTCACTCATAGGGATAGAAGTCTCATTTAAAACTCTCTCTATGTCTGATCCTAAATGAGCTTCTACAGCTTCTAAGTTTGCTTCTTTAACGTTAGGATTCCATTTTCTTTCAGGTCCTTTAACTTCTGAACCACCCATAGCTGACTTTAACATTCCAAGAGCTCTTAAAGCGTCTTCTTTACATAATGTGTTACAAGCAAGAACTTCATTTTCAATTCCCTCTTCAGATTTGTTGTTGTCTACCATAAGTTCCATGTATTTATTTCCTACAACTAATGCACCTTGAACTGCAGAGAATGACATTCCTACTACTTTCATTCCTCTCATTCCGATTTGCTCAATATGACTTGCGAAGTCGATATGGTTATTTCCAAATCCTTCAGTTGTAACGATAGCTCCTTCTATGTCTAAAGCTTCAACTGTCATACCTAATCTCTCAGATACATAGAATTTTTCAGAGTTAACTTGTGGACTTCCAACAAATATAACTGCACATAAGTCTATTTCAGGGTCATTCATTGCTTCGATTACTAATGGCTCTCTATAGTAATGTCTAGTACACTCTTTTGATGCAGGTCCGATACAAGTTAATGCATGAACTCCTCCATCTAATACTTCAAGTGGAGACAATACGATAGGTAAGTTTCCTAAATCAACGTTTGGCTTTCCACCCATGATCCCTGCAGGTTCAGTAGGTAAGATGATGTTGTCATGCATCGCACCTTGTCCCATGATCTCTTTGATTACTACTACTTTTTTCTTTCCAGGTCTTCTGAATTGAACTAATTCTTCAGTTTCTACAACTAATGACTCGTCCATTTTCTTTAAGACATTTCTGATCTCTTGAGTGATAAAGTCACTTGCTGTATGAGCTGCTAACGGCCCAGGTCTTTCCATGTTTGTTCCAGCTTTGATTGTAACTGTAGTTTTGATGAAGATATCTCCCTTATCAGGTGATCCAGGTCTGTTCCACATGATGTTTTCAGATAAGATTCCTTCAGATGATCCGAATTCTCCTATTTGTACTCCATTTTCGTCTACACCTGTTACCATTACGATAACACCGTCGATTACTCTTGTGTTTCCTGTTCCTAAGAAGTTATCATCTTCTTTTGTAGCTATCGGTTGAACGTCCATGATAGTCTCACTGTAAGTATCATACTCAGCCGGAGTTATGATCTCTAAAGTCATAGCAGTTACTAATTCTTGAGATTCTACAGCTTCTAATTCTATACCTTTTCTTAATGTAAGAGTAGTTCCTTCTATCTTAGTCTCTTCTCCTAATACTACTTTCTCTATTTTGAAATGCTTTTTAGTTAAAGTTCTTAACTTCTTTGCAGGTAATTCTTCTATTTTTGTTTCAGTAGTTGCAGCAGTTTCTTGAACTTCTACGATTTTAGCTGTTGGTGCTGCCGCCGCTACTGATCCTTGAGCTGCGAACATAGGAATTTCTAAGTTGATGTCTTTTCCTTCACCTATGTGAATTTTTAACATTCCACCATTTAATGATGTCGTCATTGAAGCAGGTGCTACAGCTTCAGTAGCTGCTGTTGGTGTTCCTACTACTTCTTCCTTAACTTCTTCTTTTACCTCTTCAGTTTGTACATTAAGTCCCTCTAACATATCAGCTGTTAATGGTGTTAATGCTTCTGCTGTTTTAATTAATTTTGCTCCTAAAACCTCACCTATTGTTAATGAGTTTTCATCAAATTTTAATAACCCTGACTCTTCTAAGTCAAAGAATATTGCTGGGTCCTCTAAATTTGAAGGCTCGATTATTGTTCCAGCCTCAAATCTACAACAACTTACAGCGTGATCCATTGCATGTTCTTTTGCAGTTTCTACAGTGATTGACATTTTTCCCTCCTGATTTTCTTTTAAAATTGAATCAACATAAAAGTTAACTCTATATATATTTAGTTTTTCTTACTTCTATAAATTTTGTGTCTTGCACCACGAAGTATGTGGTCGGTACTATGATATACAGGTACTCCTAACCTAGGAGCTACAGTCATAACTGTATTCGTTCAGTCTTCGCAAGTTCCTGTTATTATTACTTCTGCACCTTGGCTCTTTAAGAATAACACTTTTTCTGCTTGTCCTGGACAAATTCCCGGCTTATCGCATCTATATCTGCCATTAACTTCTACCATCCTCTTACACTTGGCTTCTGCCACTACTTCTCCACCCATACCGTGAGCTATTTCAGTTAATCTTTCCTCTCCAGCTCCACATTCACAAGCGATTATTCCGACTTTTCTCGTATCTTTTGGATACGGCATTGCCACTAATATTCCACCTGTAGTTTTAGTTATTGATGTATCTTCAGTTATAGCACTTCCAGTGAATGGACCTCCGGCAACTATCTCTCCGTAAGGAAGTATGTAGCCACCACTTTTTTCAATATATTCTTTTACAGTAGCTCCAATTGGAACATCTGTGAAAACTTTACCTTTTTCAGCGTTTACTACTCTTCCGCCTACTGTAATATCTTTGTCGATGACAGGCTTTCTGTCTTCTACAGCCAATACTAAGTTCTTTAACGTTTCCACATTAAATACTACAGCATCTGCTTTAGATGGTAATTCTCCTGGTTGTAATTCTATTCCCAGAACTTCTCTAACAATTACTCTTTCATCTCCAGCAGGATACATATTCGGTAACCATTTTATCTCTATATTTTCATAGTTTTTCAAAACTTTACCAATAGCCATGGCAGCTTTAAGATACTTAGGCTTCATAGCAATATAACCCATCTTAGCTCCTGTAGATTCCATGGCATATTTAACACCCTTCACTACAATTTCCGGATTTTGTTCCATTAACTCCACATTATGAGATAATACAGGTTCACACTCAGCTGCATTGGCTAATACATAACCCCCATTTAGTTTTGTAGATAATTTAATGTGACTAGGGAACCCTGCCCCTCCTGATCCTACTATTCCTGCTTCAAATGCATATTCAGAAATAGTTTCACATTCTTTTATTTTTAAATAATCATTTGAATTTTCTTCGGTTTGTTGAATTTCTATATAAGAATCGGTTATTTTTTTCACTACACCGTTAACACTTGAATGTATTTTACACCCCAATGAAATTGGTTCAGCTATACACTGACCCCTCTTCACTTCCTCATCTATCTTTACAATTGATTTAGAAGGAGCTCCTACAGCCATTTTCAGAACAAACTTGAAATTTTTCATACTCATTAAATTTTCACCCCCTTAAATTTAAACTTCCTGTGTTTATACTTCCATTTTTTCATCTAAGTGAATCTTTGCACAGTTATATATTCACATATTTTTTATATTACGTCAAGAAATAATTACAATATTTTAAAAAAAATTTCACCCCTCTTCTAGAGTCCAATAACCACAATAAGTGTTCTGTAACAGATTAAAACATTTTAATTTTCGATATTTTAGATATAGTTTTCACATATAATTCTTTTCAAAATAAAACTAGGGATCACAACTCGTGATCCCTAGTTTTATTTTCTCCTATTCCCTATATAATCAGCCAGTTTCATGTGCCACTTTGCCTCTTCTCCAAAGGCATCAAACATTAGCCGCTTGGCTTCTTCTACTTTTTCATCCAAAATTTCCTTGGTTTTTTCCATTCCAAAGATCGACGGATAGGTAGATTTCAGGAGTTCTCTGTCGCTTCCAACCGGTTTTCCTATCTCCTCAAAAGTTCCCTCGATATCTAAAATATCATCCTTTATCTGGAAAGCCAATCCAATTAATTCTGCATATCTTTTTAAAACTTCCCTTCTTTCGTCCCCTGCCCCTGCAATTATACAGGCACACTCCACCGGCAGCATCAACAATTTACCTGTTTTATGGGTATGGATATACTGCAGTGTGGGAAGATCGATCTCTTTCCCCTCAGATTCAATGTCTACCATCTGTCCGCCGATCATCCCATTTACCCCTGCATAACTAGAGGTTAATTTAATCAATTCCACTATTTTAGATGGTTCAATATCTTCCCTGGTTATCAGATTAAAAGCATGGGTTAGGAGTGCATCCCCTATTAATATAGCTTCTGCCTCTCCAAATTTTTTGTGAGTTGAAAATTTTCCCCGTCGGTAATCATCATTATCTAAGGCCGGCAGATCATCATGAACCAATGAATAAGAGTGGATCATTTCTATAGCCACACTCATAGGCACCCCTTTTTTTTCCTGAACTCCCAATAGATCCAATGTCATTAAAAGCAGGATAGGTCTCAGCCTCTTTCCACCGTTCAGCACCGAGTATTTCATCCCTTCAGCTATGACTTTTGGATATTTCAGTTCATTCAGACACTCCTCAATAACCAGATCTACAAGATCCCTTCTTTCCTTTAAGTATTCCTTCATCGTTTCCCTCCTACTCAAAATCTTCTATTATTATTTGACCATTTTTTTCCATTACCTTCTTTATTTTCCCCTCAGCTTTTTCCAATATGGCTCCAGATTTAGCCAGTAACTTCATTGCTATTTCATATTCCTTCATAGATTCATCCAAATCCATTCCATCTTCTAACTTTGATATTATCTCGTCTATCTCACTTATATTTTCTTCAAAAGTCTTTATTTTTGCCACCTTTTATTCCTCCTCTTCTGCTATCTTCCTATATTCTTCAAAATCATATTTTTTCTTTATTTTTTTTAATGGCTCTATTTTTTGTTCTATTTTTCTATTATTTTTTATATGGGATATATTCTGTTCTATTTTTTCAATATAATTATATCCTAAATTATCTATTAAAACCAGTTTAGAAAGTTCAATATTACCTTTTAAGGATAAGGCTGCAAGATCTTCCGCCTTTAATCTATAGCCTTTTTCTAAAAATAATTTCATCCCTTCCAAATAATTGTTTTGAATTATCTTCATCATAGGGGCGGATCCCCCCACGGTATAATCCAGGTTTGCACCTCCCTCTATTAACATCTTCATTATCTCCAAATCTTTTGATATTACGGCTGATAACAGCGGTGTCATCCCTTCTACCTCTATATCTAACTTTACATTTTTATCCAGCAAGGCTCTAATCATAGGTTTATTTCTGTGAGCTACCCCATGATAGACAGGATTTTGCAATTCTACATCTGCACCCTTATCTATTAAATATTTAAAAATATCAAATTCATCTTCTGCAACAGAATAAATTAACGGGGTAACTTTCAACTTATTTTTTTCATCTGAAACTTCTCCTAATCCAGCACCACTGCTTACCAATAATTTTACCATCTCTAAATCTTTATTTTTTATGGCTGTCATCAACGGAGTCAGACCATCTTCGGACTTCACCTCTATTTCTCCCCCTAATTGCAGGAGTTTTTTTGTATTTTTTATTCTCTTGTGTTCACAGGCCAGTAACAGCAGCTCATCTAATTCAGGTTTTTTCTTACTCTTTGATATGTATTTTTCAATGATATTTCCATCATCTAAAAGAGATACAATGGTTTTTATATTTAACTGACTGGAAAAATTTTCCATGAGATAGCTGATGCCATTTCCTCCGCCATCTATATGGTAGAGCTTAATCAATAGTTTGGTAGGAGATTTCACACTATTTTTTTTTGGATCCTTACCCTTAGATTTAAATCTGCCGTTTAATATTACCAGAATATCACCTGTATTTTTTTGCTGTTTTCTCATTATATATTTTTTATCTAAATTTTCAAACTCAACCAGGGAAATTTTTTTAGAATTGATTTTTTTATCCGGCAGAACCCTTACTTCATTAGCTATATCTAAGGCCGCATCATTCTTTTCCAGTTCCTGTTTTACCCTCTTTATCAGTGGAGTTATCTCTGATTTTACGGCGTATTCTAAACTTTTTTCCAAGTTGCCATCCATTTCAAATAATTGTGAGAGTTTTTCATAATTTTCACTTTTTTCATAATATTTTTTTGCTTTTTCATAATATTTTTTTTCAAATGCATAGTCACCTATCCTGTCTGTCACTACATATTTTTCTAAACAACGGGATAATGAATCATCGTTATTTACGATATACTCTATTGTTTTCTCCTCGTTGTATTCAGTGAAGAATTCATCGGCTGCTAATTCATCTTTAGCTTTTTTTATATATTTTTCTGCTCCTGCTTTTTCAAATGCAGCAATGGCTTCTGCAAATAATTTTCGATTAAAAAATTCTTTCCCCTCTTTCAAAAAATCCAATTCCCCGCTCTTCAGAGTAAAATCTCTTTTTCCCTCTACTGTCATGGGAACCAGATAATTTTTCAATTCCTTTAATAAACAAAGATCTTTTTCTTCCTCCATAAGAAGGAGTCTTTTTTTGGCACGGGTCAACCCCACATACAGCAGATTAAAGTAATATCTGTAAAGTTGGTTTGTTTTAGCCCTTCCAGAAAAAATAATTTTCCAATATTTTTTTAGTTCTGTTGCAAAGTTATAGAGTACAACCGAATCAAATTCCAACCCTTTTATATCCTGTACCGTCAATATTTTATTGGCGATCTTCGGTAATTCAGCCCTCAACGTTTCTTTTATTTGATAGGTTGGAACTAAGATAATAGCTGTATTTTCTTCCATTTTTTTTAAAAATTTATTATCTTTTTTATGGATATATACGTCTTCCCCTTCTAATATGGAAGCTTCTTTATAATCCTCTCCCAGCTTTCCGATATATTCTCCCCTGAGGTCACTTAGTTTATTGGCCAGATCCACTATTTTTTTCTGGCTCCTATAATTTTTTCCCAGCTGCTTTTCTGTATATTCTCCCTTATAAAATAGTGATTTTACCCTGGAAAAATTAAAATAAGTCGGATTTATTATCTGGTGGATATCTCCTGATAATAATAAATTTTCTCCGTTTTTCACCAGATTTTTCAGCATATATATCTCAACTTCAGTCAGATCCTGTACTTCATCACAAATTATACAGTCAAAAATTTCTTTACCACTCAGGATAACCCTTCGTGCCAGATCATTTTCATCCAGATAATCTCTTTCGGTGAGCCACTTTTGATATATAAGGGCAATTTTGTATATCTCCTTCCTCACCTCTTCACTGTATACCGTATATTTCTTATTCAAGGCTAAATAATCTTCCCGAGGTATAAGTTCCTGCTTTAGATCTCTATTCCAATTCCCGACCCCTTTAGCTCCCATACTTCCCTTTATTATCCCTCTGATCTCCTGATATAACTCTAGGTTTTCCATTCCTTTAGGAGTCCTTGGATTATATTCATAGATAAATTTTTCAAATATCTTCAATCCCGTAGGTTTTTCCCTCAGTTGTTTTTCATATAACTCCTCCAAAGAGTAAAATTCAACCATCTTTTCACAATTAGGGTCTCTAAATTTTTCATACATTTCATGGGCTTTTTCTTTTAAGGGCTGGGTAAATGTTATATATCCCACCTTTAAATCTTGTCGTTCCTCCAATTCCATAGTTTTTCTGATGGCCACTGTAGTTTTTCCGCTTCCAGCACTCCCTTTTAAAAATAATGGAAATTCACAGTTTAAAATTTCATACTGCTCATCATTCAGATAATAATACGTATATTCATCCTCGTTTTGGATGAATTCCAAAAGGTTCTCATCGGAGGTAATCTCATAGACTATCTTTGAATTTATCCCACTGTATATAGCATCTAAATCTTTATCCAGCCTTTCATCCACTATCTCACAGCTCTTCTCTATCTCTAATTTTTCAACTTTTAAATCTTCAGTTTTATTTTGACGTATTCCGCTTTTCACTGCCAGATCATGAGTTGAAAATAACAGCAGTACCAGTACTTTTTCCCCATATCCAGCCCGTTTAATATCTTTAAATTCAAACAATACCCTATCGCCGCTATTTACCCTGAATTCATATAAATTTTCCTTCAGTTTTTTTACCCAAAACCCTTTGGGGATATCAAATATCTTTTTTTTATTTTCCGATATTTCCCTGTAAAAATATTGTATCCTCTCTTTGACCTGCTTTATCTTTTCCTTAGGTACATTTTTAAAAAAATCTCCAGTTATTAAAAATCTCATATGTAAGTACTCCTAATTTTATGTCCTTATTCCTATTATACAATACTAAACTATAATATATGTATATACATTTTAATTTTTTATTCCTAATTTTATGATAAACTATATTACATTAAGCTTCCCTATTTGAAACTAGGTATTATTATAGTTTTAGCTGCCACAAACCATCGATTAAATTATAGATGTCTATAATTTAAAAGGAAGTTTTTAATTCATATAATAGGAGCTGTAAATTATGAAAAAACTTAAATTTATCATCTTGATATTTTTTATTTCCATAAAAAGTTTCTCCATATACTTTTTAGATCCCGCCATAAATCGTATCATGATCTACATAGATAAGGATGGAGCCAATAACTACGCCTTTATACGAGGGATAGCAGAGGAAAAAGAGAGAAAAAAAGAAAAATTTATTTCCCTTGGGCTTGCCGGATCAGCCATTGAACCACGGTTCAATGATACATCTTCTTATTCCACCGTAGTTCCCTTAATAAATGTTAAATACAATAATTTTTATACCTTTGGCGGTATCTATAATGGGTATAACTTCTACCAGGGAGATAAATTGGCTTTAAATTTTAACGCTGAATATAGATTTGCCGGCCATACAGAGGATAAATTCGACTCCTACCTGAAAGAGCTTTCCGATGAAAATAACCCCATCATGCTGGGAATTGGAAGTAATTATCCAGTTGGTCATGTTCTTTTAACCGGTGGAATCAAACATAATGTTCGTGGAAATAGTGATGAAAATACTGCATCTATAGGTGTTTTAGGAGGCATCCCCTTCAAAAAATTTATTATCCTTGGTTTTTTAAGTTATGAGATGATGAGTAATTCCTACACCAATCGATATTTTGGTATCTCTGCATCCGATTCTGGAATTCCACCTCATAATATCGATGGATTTGGGAGTGCCATAAGATTCACCACTGTATTAGCATACAGCTTGAGCAGAAATATGGATCTGTTTTCATATTATTATATAGAATCTCTTTCGGATAACATAAAAAAAAGCCCCCTTGTAAAAGGGAGCAATTCCAATATGATAGGTTTAGGAGCTACCTATACCTTTTAAATTTCAATCTATCTATCTTTACCTGAATTCCACGCAGGTATTAAAAGTACCATGGCTATTATTGCCGAAGCTATCAGCATGATAAAATATACGTTCCATGAATAATTATCCAAAACATATCCTACTCCTAATTCAGCCCCTGTAGCCCCTACAAAGTAACCGAATAATCCTGTCCATCCTGCCGACATACCGGCACTGTCATCTTTAGCAATGTCTACTGCTGCTATACCTATAGCTGCTACCGGGAAGTATATTAAGGCTCCTATCAGTGAAATAGCGATATTTATTATTACCATATTATCAGTCATCCAATAAGTTGTTACTAATACAGCTGATAATAATAAGCATAGCATGATTAGAGGAGTTCTTCTCCCTTTGAAAACCTTATCCGATATCCATCCCAATAAAATAGTTCCTGGTATTGCTGCAAATTCAAACATGAAAAATGAGAATCCAGCTTCCTTTATGTTGATCCCTTTATATTGAACTAAGTATACAGAGATCCAGTCCAATGTTCCATATCTAAGAAAATAAACAAAGGCATTTGAAAGCGCTAAAGACCAAAGAACTTTATTTTTTAAGATATCTTCTACAAATATTTGTTTAGAACTTCTTTTACTTATAACCTTTACATCTTCTTTTAGAACTTCACCATGATATTCCCTTACAGAGGGCAGTCCCAATGATTCCGGTTTGTCTCTCAAGAATACCATTGTCAGAATACCGGCTATTATAGATATGATTCCCGGCAGGAAAAATAGTCCTCTCCAGCTTCCCGAGAACATACCTACTCCTAGTATTACTATAGCTGGAATCATCATAGCTCCTACATTATGAGCTGTATTCCAGACAGACATCCATGTTCCCCTCTCATTGTCAGAAAACCACACCTTCATTGTTTTCCCGCATGGAGGCCATCCCATAGATTGAACCCAACCATTTATAGTCCAAAGAACGGTAAAAGCTAAAATACTATGAACACTTCCAAAAATAATATTTACTATTCCTGCCAAGATAAGTCCAAGTCCCATAAAATATCTGGGATTTGATTTATCCGATACTCCACCCATAATAAATTTTCCTAATCCGTAAGCTAGTGGCATTCCTGCTGCAATAGCTCCTACTTGAAGTTTCGTATATCCGAGTTGTTCTATCAAATATGGTTTTGCAAAGGAAAGATTCTTCCTCGTTATATAAAAAATTGCATAACCTACAAATATCGTGATAAAAACCTGCCATTTATACCTGGTGTACTCCTTGTCTACATTTTTAGTGTCGACACCAACAACTCCTCCTATCGATTTAAAAAAATTACTCATTTTTTTCCTCCTTATATACCTTTATTTATTTTATCCTTTGTTTACCTCAAAGCAATACTCCAAAAAAAAAAATAAAAGAGAGGACCAGCTGATCAGCTGATCTTCTCCCCCTCTCTTTTTCTCTTCAGGATATTTAGTTTGCATATATTTATACCGTATACAGAACATTTTGTCAACAAATAATATTGTGATTAAATTATTTTAGTGGTGAAACCAAAGAAAAAATAACAAATAAAAAATACTTTCAACTAAGTAAAACCTAAACAAAATAAGAAAAGTGGTTATTTTCTTAAAAAATAAAAGAGAGGAAAGTCTTAAAAACCTTCCTCTCTCAGCCATTTATAAATCTTTATCTGGTGTAAAAACTCAATTCTTTTTTACCGTATCTTCTTTCATCTGCTTTTTTAAATTCTGCTACACTTTCTGCCATATCTTCTAATATATGGTGTTCTGCTATTATTAATCCATTTTCTGCTAATATTTCCGTTTCAGCTATCTTTTCAATTACCACAGTACATACATTATCTTTGTACGGCGGGTCCAGAAATATAATATCAAACTTTTCCCTTTTTTTCCCTAAGATTGTAAGAGCTCTCAAAGTTTCGTTCTTATATGCCCTGCACTGATCTTCAAATCCTAAATTATTTACATTTTCTATGATCACTCTAAGGGCGTCTTTTTCCTTTTCGATCATTACAGCTCTTGAAGCTCCACGACTTATTGCCTCTAAAGCTATATTTCCAGTTCCACTGAATAAATCCAATACTTTAGCTCCATCTATATAGGGAGCAATCATTGAAAACAATGATTCCTTTACCCTGTCTGTAGTTGGTCTGGTATCAAATCCATCCCTGCATTTTATATTTTTACCCTTGGCACTTCCTGCTATTATTCTCATATTTCCATACCTCTTCTTTTATTTTGTTATCCATTTTTTTGACGCAGACTAAAATCTGACTTTTTTGATTTTGACACAGATTACATTACATTAAATTAAATCAAAATTCCCTACACAAAACTCACTAAGAAATAGCCTCAGAGAACACTAAGCTTTTTAGTAATCCTTTGTGAACTCTATCTCTTTTCCTCCGTGTGCTTCGTGTCCCATTTTTTTCTGTGTTAATATATAAACATTGCATCTCCAAAACTAAAGAATTCATATTTTTCTTTTACAGCTTCCTCGTAAACACTAAACATAAAGTCCTTTTCAGACAGTGCCGAAACCAGCATAAGCAGGGTGGATTTAGGGAGATGAAAGTTTGTAATCAATGCATCTACTATTTTAAATTCGTATCCCGGATAGATAAATATCTCAGTATCTCCAGAAGTTGCCATTAACTTTCCAGAACTATCGGCAGCTGATTCTAACGTTCTTACAGAAGTTGTCCCTACTGCGACTATCCTTCTCCCCTCTGCCTTTGCCCTGTTTACAACTTCTGCTGTTTTTTCCGGCACTTCAAAAGTTTCAGAGTGCATCTTATGTTCCAATACATTTTCAGTTTGAACAGGCCTGAACGTTCCCAGTCCAACTTCTAAATATACATCCACTACTTCTACACCTTTTTGGGCTATTTTCTCAAATAATTCCTCGGTAAAATGCAGTCCGGCTGTAGGAGCTGCTACCGACTGGCCTTTTTCAGCGTAAACAGTCTGATACCTGTCTCCATCTTCTAATTTTTCTGTAATATATGGCGGTAACGGCATCTGCCCCAATTCATGGATGATCTCTTCGAAAACTCCATCAAAAGTAAATTCAAGGATTCTATTCCCGTCATCTTTTACCTCTTTTAGAGTAGCTTTTAACTGGCCATCTCCAAATATTATTGTCTGATCCAATTTTAATTTTTTAGCACGCCTTACCAAACATTCCCATCTGTTTAATTCCAGTCTTTTCAGTAAAAATACTTCCATCACTGCTCCGCTTTCTTTTTTACCTATAAGTCTTGCAGGAATTACCTTGGTAGAATTTCGAACGAGAACATCGCCCTCATTCAGATAGTCTAAAATATCATAGAATTTTTTATGTTCTATCTCTTTTTTAGTTTTATCTACAACCAATAGTCTCGAATGATCCCGGGGCATTGTAGGGGTCTGTCCTATCAATTCCTCCGGAAGATGGTAGTCATAATCCGACAATAATATTTCTTCTTTTATCTCTTGCTTTTTCTTATTCAATTTCTATACCTCTTTCTTAATTATTTCTTTTTTTCTTTGTCACGAATTGCACTAATTACCTCGAATTTAAAATTCTTAGTTCTTACTACTCCTAAGTAACTTTTTTTTGCCACTAATCTACACCAATAACTAAAATCAGTAACAAGTTACTCTCTTATTTTGTGCCCAAGATTTAAAAATAATCTTTTAATTTGTGTAATTTGTGACTAAGCTTTTATTATTAGTTTTAGGTTATTGGTTAATAATCGGTGTTCATTGGTGGCTAAACTCTTAGCTATTTTGTTTGTAACATCTTCCATAATTCTGAATCTGTAGATAATATTACCTTGGTTTTTTTATCCATAATCTTTTCATAGGATTCCAAAGTTTTCATAAATTTATAAAATTCAGGATCTCTGTTGTATGCGTCAGCATATATTTCCAGAGCTTTTGCATCTCCTTCACCCTTTAATTCCTCTGATTTTCTGTAAGCTTCTGCTAATATTATAGTTTTTTCCTGGTCGGCTTGAGAAGTTATCTCCAGTGATTTTTCTCTTCCTTCAGCTCTATATTTTTTAGCCTGTTGATTCCTTTCAGCTTCCATCCTTTTATAGATGTTTTGTTCATTTTCTTTAGGCAGCTCTACCCTTTTTATCCTTACATCTATTATCTCAATCCCTGAAGATTTAGCTTTTTTCCTGCTTTCCCCGGTTACATTTTCCATAATAACATCTCTTTTGGAAGATATTATTTCAGATAAGGTATATTTCCCCATCTCTCTTCGGAGTTCGGAATATACGATGTCATCTAATCTGGCCTGGGCTCCTCCTATATTTTGTACACTTTGTAAAAATAATAGGGGATCAGCAATCTTCCACCTGGCATAGTTATCTATTACTATACTTTTCTTTTCTTTAATTATAATTCCCTTAGGTGCTGCATCATAGTTTAATAATCTTTTATCAAAATATCTGACATCATCGATAAATGGAAGTTTTGCATATAATCCAGGCTCCGTTACCACTCTTTTTGGTTTTCCCAACCTGATCACAACGGCATTTTCAATTTCTGAAACTTGAAATAAAGATGTAGATAACACTATTACAACCATTACCAGAATACTAATTATTAGTTTTTTCATTAGCTTCCACACCTCCCCCAATTAAGTTTATAATACTTCCTTTTAATTCAGGATCTATTATTATTTTTTCAATACCCGGCATTGTTTTTTCCATAGTTTCCAGATACATCCTTGTTTTTGTAACCTCTTTCCCCAATGAATATTTTTCACTTAATTTTATAAATTTTGCTACATCTCCCTGGGATTCTTTTACTCTTCTTTCCTTATAAGCTTCCGCTCTATTTACCATTTGAGATGCCTGTCCACGGGCATTTGGAATAATGTCGTTCCTATAACCATTAGCTTCATTTATAAATCTAGATCTGTCTTCACGGGCATTGGCTACTTCTTTAAAAGCCTGCATAACTGCTTCTGGGGGCCCTACATCCTGCAGCTGCAATCCTATTATCATTATTCCAATTCCGTAACTGTCTAATATTTCCTTTAGTTTTTCACGGGTTTCCTCTTGTATCCCCTCTTTTCCAATTGTCAGAGTTTCCTCTATTCCCTTACTTCCAACAACCTGTCTAAGAGCAGATTCAGATGCACTTTTTATCGTTTCATACTGATCTTTTACATTGAATATATAATCTTTTAAGTTGCTGATTTTATATTGGACACTAAAATCAACATCTATCATATTTTCGTCCCCTGTAAACATCAATGATTCCTCTGGGATATTTTGATACCTTGCAGGTGGCCCGATCTCAACAGTTTCAAATCCTATCTCCACCCTATAGACTTTTGTTGTTTTTACAACATATCTTCTCCCGATTGGTCTGGGAAAATACCAGTGCATCCCAGGTCCTACAGTTTTAGAATATTGTCCAAACCTAAGAAGTACCGCCTCCTCATCTGGTCCGACCTGGTAGATACCGGTTCCAAGAAAAACAAGAAATAATATTATCATTACTCCTCCTAATCCACCCTTCATATGCTTTCCAGATGATTTTCTGGGTCTTCCGCCCCTAGGTTGATCATCCCTTGGCGGTTCATTCTGATCATTTCTCCCCTTGCCCTTACCGAAAAAGACCTCCTTTATAAATCGTTGAACATCTTCCAAATCATCGAACCTTATTTCTCCCATAATGCCCCCCTCTAACCTTCGGTTAAATTAATAATTTATAATTGAAAATTAATAATAAATTAGTGTAATCTGTGACTAGATTATTTTCAATTTTCATTTATCCATTTTCAATTATTTTTTTCTCCCTATGACCATTCTTTCGTGTTCTGCATAGTCATAATATACTCCTACATTTAAAAAATCATTTTTTTCCATTATTTTTTTTACAGCTTCCCCCTGATTATACCCGATTTCAAAAGCCAGATACCCGCCTTTGACCAGGTGATCAGGGGCATTTTTAGAGATTTCCTCATAAAAATATAAACCATTCTCAGGAGCAGTCAGAGCTAATTTAGGCTCATATTTTAATACCTTCTCCTCCAACACTTCATATTCATAGTCAGGAATATAGGGCGGGTTGGAAACTATCAGATTAAACTTCTTATATTCTACACCCTTCAGTATATCAGATTTAATGAATTTTACATTGGCAGCATTATTTTCTGCCTTATTTTTATTGGCTACTGCTAAAGCTTTCTCACTAATATCCACTCCTAAAACCATGGATTTTGGAAGTTCCTTTCCTAAACTTATAGATATAGCTCCACTGCCACTACCGATATCCAGTATCTTAGGCTCCTCTATTTCACTCATCAATTTTATACATCTTTCCACCAATAATTCAGTTTCCGGCCGTGGAATAAGTACCGACTCATCTACATAAAATTTATAGCCATAAAACTCCTCAAATCCCAAAACATATTGGAGGGGTCTCTTATTTTTCCCTATTTCTACCAGCATCTCCCGAATTTCTCTTTTTTCTGCCTCTGTGATCTCCCTTTCAAACTTCAGAGTCATATCCATCCTGGAAACTTTCAAAATATGGCTGAATACATGTTCTGCATCTAATTTTGCTTCCTTGGATCCATGTTTTTTCAGGTAAACTATACTCTTAGTCAGGAGTTCTAAAAATTCTTTTCTGTAATTCTTCCCAATCTTATCCCCGTCTAACTCTGTAATTATTTTATCATTTTTACTTTCTGTCTTCTCTTCCCTTAGGAGTTGATCAAATCCAATTTTTTTCTTTATCATCTGTAATATATATCTTTTAATCTTAACCCTCTCATCATCCACAAGGGGTCTGTCATATTCTGCATAGAGTAATATCCTGTCGATGGATAATACGTATGATATTACCTTTTCTGCCTCTAATCTAGGTTTAGAAAAGGAGTATTTTTTAAAATACTCCTCACTCCATCTCAATATATCGAGTAGATTTTTCATTAATCTACCATACTTTGTAGTTGATCTGCCTGGTCAAATGTGATTAATCCATCGATTATCTCATCTAAATCTCCATCTAAGATATAGTCTAACCTATGAAGGGTAAGCTTGATTCTGTGATCCGTTACTCTTCCTTGCGGGAAGTTATATGTTCTGATTTTTTCAGATCTGGCTCCAGTTCCTACTTGTAACTTTCTGTCTCCTTCTACCTCTGATCTTTGCTTTTCTACCTCTGCCTCAAATATCTTAGCAGCTAATATTTTCATAGCTTGTTCCCTGTTTTTTAATTGTGATCTACCATCTTGACATTGAACAATAGTTCCCGTCGGTATATGAGTTATTCTTACTGCTGAATCGGTAGTATTTACATGCTGACCACCTGATCCGCCTGATCTGTATGTATCTATCTTAAGGTCAGATGTCTTGATATCAACTTGTGCTACATCATCTATTTCAGGTAAGATTGCTACTGTAATTGTAGAAGTATGAATTCTTCCAGATGCTTCTGTAGCAGGTACTCTTTGTACTCTATGTACTCCTGATTCAAATTTTAATCTGGAGTAAGCTCCCTGCCCTTTGATCAAGAAGATAATTTCTTTCAATCCACCTACACCAATCTCATTTTTATCCATTATTTCTATCTTCCACTTTCTTCTTTCAGCATATCTACTATACATTCTGAAAATGTCCCCAGCGAATAGGGCAGCCTCGTCTCCACCTGCTCCACCTCTGATCTCTACGATTACGTTTTTATCATCGTTAGGATCCTTTGGAAGTAACAATATTTTCATATCCTCTTCCATCTCAGGTAATTTTTCCTCTATCTCGCTTTTTTCTTCTAACATCATCTCTTTCATTTCTTCATCTTTTTCATCTTTTAAATTTTCTTTGATGAATTCTAATTCTTCTAAGTACCCCTTGTATTCCCTGTATTTTAATACAATTTCTTCCATGTCATTTATGGCCTTATTGTATTCGATCATCCTCTTGTGATCTGTAGCTACTTCTGGAGTCGCTAATAATGCATTTAATTCATCATATTTTTTTGCTACGTCATCTAATTTTTTAAACATCTATTCATCCCTTCCTACAACTTTATTTTTTTACAATATCTATTGTTCGTTTTTTTATTTTTTCTTAATTTTTATAGTGGTATATACCTTTAAAATTCAAGACTTTAACTTATAAAGTATACCATAATATGTTATTAAAAACAATTACCCCTTATATTAGGGGTAGTTTGATAGACCCAAATTTAATGTAATACCATTTTTTAAGTACTATAATATTTATTATTGACATAATCAAAAAAATGTTCTATACTAGTTACAAATAGATTATAAGGAGTAAGACTATGTTTAAATTAATTATGATTTCTAACAATAATAATAATAATAATAATAATAATAATAATATGAGGGGATTTGTAGACAGATAACATTTAGTTATCTTTAGGCAGATCCATTTTGTGATAAAAACAAGATGCAAATGCCTAGAACCCCTCAATGAAACTATAAGGGAAACCATCAAGGCAATTTTGCTTTGATGGTTTTTTAATTTACCTCACCTTTTTAACCTAATAATCTTAAACAAATAAACTCAGGAGGACAACCATGAAAAAAACAACAGACAAGTATGAAAGTAAACTATCACTATTAGAGACAGAGATCGCAATCAAAAAACTTAAAGATTTTTTTGAAAGTTCACTAGCTTACGAACTTAACCTAACTAGGGTTTCAGCTCCCCTGTTTGTAAAAAGCACATCTGGATTAAACGATGATCTCAACGGAATTGAAAAGGCAGTATCTTTTTCAACTGAATATGAGGAAAGATTAGAGATCGTTCACTCACTGGCAAAATGGAAGAGAATGGCACTATACAGATATGGATTTAAATCCCATACAGGTTTATATGCCGATATGAATGCCATAAGAAAACATGAAGACCTTTCTGAGATCCATTCTCTATATGTAGATCAATGGGATTGGGAGAAAATAATTTTAGAAGAGGAAAGAAACATCACAAAGCTTAAAGATATCGTCGATAGAATATATAAAGCATTTAAAAAAACAGAAAGCTATATAAAGAGAGAATATCCAGTTCTTACTCTTGGCCTACCTGAGGAAATACACTATATCACAGCCGTTGAATTAGAACAAAGATACCCTGAGCTTACTCCTAAAGAAAGGGAACATGCTGTAACTAAGGAATATGGTGCCGTATTTATTATTGGAATCGGGGATAAACTTCCTTCTGGAGATCGTCACGATGGCCGTGCTCCGGACTACGATGATTGGTCATTGAATGGAGATATATTATTTTGGAACTCTGTATTAGACAGATCTTTAGAGTTATCTTCTATGGGTATCAGGGTAGACAAAAAAGCTCTCCTAGAGCAACTGGAAAAAACAGATACCATGTGGAAAAAAGATCTGGATTTCCATAGATCGCTTCTTGAAGGAAAACTACCCTTTACTGTAGGCGGGGGAATAGGGCAGTCTAGAATCTGTATGTATTTCCTGGAAAAAGCCCATATTGGAGAAGTCCAGTCATCTTCATGGCCTGCTCATATCATTGAGGAGTGCCTGGAAAAAGGGATAGAACTTCTGTAAAAAAACAATAAAAAAAGGTACCCCTCCAGATTTTAGGAGGGATACCTTTTTTATTTATATATAATTTTGAGTTTAAAAAATTCAATCTAAAGATCTATTCCCTCTTCCTTTGTCCTTTCGAAATTAGGGTAGATCCTGTTGAGCTTCCCTGTTGTAGCCGGGTTTTCCTTAAACTTAGACAGTTCTATCTCTGAGTTTGCATTTTTATCTGTTACTATTTCAGCAGTCAGCTGAATATATACTTGCGTAATATCGTTTTTAGTTGTAGTGCTTCTGAATAAAGTCCCCAATAAAGGAATATCCCCCAGGATAGGCACCTTGTTGACAGTTTCACTTACGTTAACCTTTTTTAATCCCCCTATAAAGATTACATCTCCATCCTGTATCTGTACCTTTGTTGAGATATTACTTTGCTGTTTTCCTCCTGAGTCACCTGAATATCCAGAGGTTAATTCAAAATCACTGACCTCAGAGCTGACCTCGAGAATTATTGTATCCGGTTCATCCAATCCCTCCCTTATTATAGGAGTTACAGAGAATATTGTCCCGGCTTCTTCCCAAATCGGTTCCTCTGTACGATTACCATCATCATCAACCTCTACCTTTGTTCCTACAATTACTTCTTCTGTCACTTTAAAATCAGCCAACTCTCCATTTACAATGACCACAGAGGGTACAGAAGAGATCGATAAATCCGAAGTAGTCTGCAGAAGATTTATTGAAAGGTCCAATAAGTTTTTTCCATCATTGAATATATCCAAAAAATCAATGGTACTTCCTGCAGTAGCCACTGATCCTGCTGTTCCTGCTGCACTCAATAATCCTACACCAGTACCTTCTTTACCTGGATTAGTAGGGTCATTTACGTCTTTGTCTTTGTTGGAAAATAACCAATCGAATCCGAGATCTTCAAGCAAATCATCACTTGTTTCCAGCACCTGGGCTGTTATCCTCACCTGCTTTACGGAACGATCTAAGTCATCTATCAATTTTTTAGCTGTATCTATATCATCTTTTCCGCCTTTTAATACCAGCATATGCAGTTTAGGAAATGCAGTCACTGTCAGAGTTTCTCCCAAGATAGAATCCACCACACCCTTTATATCCTCTGCAAAACCATGTTTTAGCTGGATCCTTTCGGTAATAACTTCTATTCCATCTATATTTTTACTGCTCCCCAGCTCCTTTTCTCTGAGGCCTTCTTCTTTTTTTGCTACAACTAACCCCTCTTTATTTTTCTTGTCTAAAATTACATCTATGTTGGTGATCTTATTTTGCCTGATGTCAACCACTTCACTAGATGTAGCGTACCCATTTTTTTCTAATTTTAATATATAGACCCCAGGTCTTATATTATCATAGATAAATACTCCTCCGGCCTCTGTTCTTATAGATTTATATCCACTGTCTACCAAGGTCACTCTTACTCCAGGCAAACCTTGATTGCTGTCACCCACTATCTTCCCCATCAGTGAAGTGGCACCCTTACCTGTCTTGGCTAACATAATTACTTCCCCTACATATATCTCTTCTAACCCATTGGTTACCTTTATTATATCCAATACTTCCCTTAGAGGCTGTCCTTTATTGATGTACAGGTCTATTACCACGTCTTTAACCTCTGAATCCGCTACCATGGTTACCCCGGTTACCTTAGACATCAGTGCCAAGGCATCGGATAACCTAGCCCCATTAAAGTCCATATCCTCCTCAAATCTTGATTGCGGTAATTTTTTTATAGTAGCTCCAAAGGTTGCAGCTCCTACAGTAAAAATTATAAGCAGCATAAAAATATATTTTTTCATCTCATCACCTTTCCCTTAAGTATAGGGGAACGGCTCTACCATTCTTCCCCTGTTTTATTTCTATCCTATCCTTAAAAACTTTAATATAATATACTATTTTTTCTATTTCAATTATTTTAAACCCGCTTACCATAGTTCTATTTTTAGAACCATCTTCTAAATAATAGACCACTGCTGAATTTATTCCATTCTGCTTTATCAGCATGGTTGGTTTAAATCTTGCTTCAATATAAGCTTTGAACTCCTCGTAATTTCCAGAAAATGCATCTGCATCTTCTGTAAACATACTCTCCTTATCTCCATAAAAAATTCCAACTCCTTCATTGTAAACTTCATCGGAAATATATTTAGAGAGTGGATTAACTTCCTCCACTATCTCTATTGCAGGAGGAGTCGCCGCCTCCACCACCTCTATTATTTCTGTTTTTACCGGTATTTTCACCTCTTTTTCCTCTTCCTTCTTCCCGCAAGAGACAAGAACGATTCCTACTAATGTTATAAAAAATATCTTAGTTTTCATCATTACCTCCTTCATTTTCAGCGGTAATATTATAGTATCCCAGCTTAAATTTAACTTCTACCAGTCCTATTTTTTTATCTCCTTCATTAAATGGTTTTACTGCTACCTCTAACCGACTTTTTTTCAGCGTAAGCAGCGCTTTAGAGTTCTCTAAATAATAGAAAAACAACCCTATATCTCTGCCATTACCTGATATTTTATATGGTATAGTCTTTCTTTGGTATTCCTTATTCTCCTCTATTTCCATAGTTTCCGTCTTTCCGATTTCTAATAATTCTATGTTCAGATAATCTAATATATCCTGTATCATCTGTTTTAATCTGGCCTCATCCTTAAAGCTATGCTGCCTAAATTCCTCCAACAATTTTTCTAACCTATATTTTTGAGCTTCCCTTTCTACCTTTACTCTCTCGTATCTTTTTTCAAATAATTTCAAATTTTGTTCAGTTGATATTTTTTCCTGCTTAACTCTCAACAACTCTTCTTTTTTATCAAAAATTTTTCCTATAGGTGATATTACCAAGAAATAAACAACAATAATTATTCCTATAGCCGTTCCTGTGATTATGAGCAGTTTCGTTTGCTTTTTATCAATATTAATATTTATCTCTTTCCCAAATAGATCCATAGCGCTCAACCCCTAATTATATATCAGTCTATTCCAATACTAACACATATTCAAATTCATTTATTTTTTCCCCATATTTACTTGATTTTCTCAAATAATTTAGAGTTACAGTCCCGTACACCTCACTATCCAGCATCCTTTCTTCAAAATAGTAGGCATTCTCCTCTGAACTCTTAGATCCGTCATCCTTAAAAGAAAAGCCTTTTATCCTTACCTCTTTCCCCTCATAAACTAAATTTTGAATCCATACATTTTTAGGAATATTTCCCTCCAATGACCGTAAGATCTCCGACACCCTCAAGTTTTTTTGTGAGAAGATATCCTCTATAATCTCTATTTTTGCACCCAAATTAGTTTCTTTTTTAGATTCCAGGGTCAATTGTTTTATTCTATTATTATTTTCTGCTATCTCTGTCATTTCTATACTAATTTTTTTCTGGACAGAATTTTCTATCCTTTCGATACCGAAAGAAACTGCATAGAGAACTAAAAATACCATTACGAAAACACCAAAACATTCCCTGATATGTTCCTCTATCTCTAATTTGTCTTTATATTCTTTCGTTAAAAAATTCATCTGATTCATTTATCCCACCTCTTTTATTAAGGCTCCCACAAGGGTCGTCATTTTAAAACTCGATAATAGTTCCTTGTCCTCTATGTTTTTATAGTCTAAATTTAATAGGTTCAAATCTATCCCCTCACAGGGTATCTCAAAGGCATCATCAAAATAAGTTTTAAATCCCTTTATAAGTGCTCCTCCTCCAGTTAATATAATTTTACTTATCCTTCCTTCAGCCAAGTTAGTATTAAAGTATTCCAGAGAATCTTCTATCTGAGTAGTCAATTCATTCACTATTGATGTGAGATCTTTGAACATGGACATCTCACCCTGTGTCTTATAATCTCTAGCCTCATCATCACCTAATTCCAGCTGTTGTTTCTCTAGTTCTGCCCCTTCATAATCTAACATCTCGTGGTCTTTTATTATCTCAGTAAAATCATTTCCACCTATTCCTACTATCCTGAGCATATTCAGGGTTCCCAGTGTACTCATAAATATTTTACTGGTTTCTCCCCCTATATCAACGATCATTATATTTTCAGCCGTCTCTTCCTCCGATTTTTGATCCAATAGATCCACTAAATCGTTGAGAGCAATAAAATCTGGAATTATTTTCAATACCCTTATTTTAAATTGACTTAAAATACCCATAATTTTTTCAATTTCCTCTATGGGAATTGTGATTACCAACAGTTTTTTATAGAGATCATTTTCATAGACTGTTTCTATCTGGGTAATAAATTCATCCTTTGTATAACCTGAAATTATATCCTCAAGATCCTCCTCTATTTTAGCCTCCAGGTCAGCCTCTGCATCTTCCTCTTTAGTGTTGTTATATTCCAATGTTTTTACATAAAATTTAGAAGCAGGCATGGTCACTATTAAATTTTTCCCCTTTAGATTTATTTTTTTTTCCAGTATCTCCAAAGATTCCTGAAGAGCTATTATTTTTTCTTCAGTCATATCCGCATAATTAACAAAACCCACCTTATCTATCTTCTTATTTTTATAGAGTGCCACCTTTATTCCGCTGCTCCCTATATCTAAAGCTCCGTCAACCTTGAACTCAAACATAGATTCTCCCCCCCTTTTTTTATTTTAATTTCTCTACCGTCATACTTTTTAATTCATCCTTATCTATTATTATACTGCTCCCACTAGACGTTGCTTCCGCATCTTCTATATAGGTTATTCTGTAGTCTTCTGTTCCTGAATCCCCTATAGTTGTTTTATCTATGGATACTATTTTTTCATAGGTTAGTTCTATAGAGGTTGATGTAGTGGGATCCAATTTAGCAGGAACCAAAGGAGCACCTATAGAACTTCCATCTATATATACCCCACTTACCGTTGTTAATCTATACCCTCCCACACTTATTGCACTTCCTGTTGTTTTTGTCCACAACCTCACTATTTTTTCCCCGGTATTATTCATCCAGGCACGACTGGCTATTTTACCATCTATGATTTTATCCTCTGCTACCCAGGGTTGAATCAACACATCATTAGAAGTTATAGTTGATCCAGAACTGACTTGTATTGCTGTTCCTGTAGTCGGATCCCAATAGGCTGCAAAATATTCATTATAGTTATTTAAAACTACCCCTGTATAATGTTCCCCTAGTTTTGGAACTATAGTTATCACACCTCCAGAGGTAACTACTTCTTGAGTATACCTTTTTGTTATCGAAGGAGGTGTTGTTGGATAATTATCTCCTCTATAATCTGGTGTTCCGCTAGTCTCATAAAGATATCCTTTACTCACATATTCATCAGCCAAATATAGTTCATAGTGGGCTATAGCTGATCCGCTGTCCAGACCACTGCTTATCCTCATTCCCTTTATCTTATATATCGACCGCTTATTTCTATTCCTTGCTATATAATACATGGTCAGGGTAATTGTCATAAAAAATGACAGCATCAATATAGATAAAATTAAAGCCGAACCTTTCTTCTTCATAACTCCCCCCTATACGCCTTCGGCGTAATTGATAATTTATAATGAACAATTTAAAATTAAAATCTCTAAAACCACTTCGTTTCTCCCTACGAGGGAGAGACATAAGAAGAAGAGGGTTATTCTAAATTTATCCTTGTGACTCCCACATCTCTGACCTCATTTCTTACTTTTCCTTCCAATCTATCGGGTAGATCTATCTTAAAATAAAAGAGTAATATCTTATCTTTATATTTAAACTCGCCTTCTTCTACATTACTTAAAATAATAGAACTACTAGTCGTTACTTTTAATTTTAAATCCGTATCATCTAAATAATATTCAATATCTTTAGAAACTCCATTAAAATCTACTCCGTGGATAATTATTTTTTTTCCTGTAGAGCCGTCAGTAATTAGGTTATTATCAGTATTATTATCAAATACTTCTATCGGTTCCCCGCCTGGGTTACTTCTTGCATTTCTTACATCTCTTTTGATAAACTCCACTACCTCATTCAACCTGCTGTCTACCTTGGACTGATTATAAAGTCTGTCTTGAGCACCTGTGAAGGCATCGATCATAGGAGAAAATATAAGCATAACTATTCCCATTATAGCTGTTACTGTTATTATTTCTATTAAACTAAATCCACTTTTTTTCATCTCATCACTTCCAATTTTCGATAGGGGTTATTATAAATGTGGTCTCCATCTCTTTTTCCCTGCCGGTTTTTTTAGCAGTATCTGTATCTCCAAATCCAAATATAAATTTTCCGTAGATGAGATCTTCTCTATACATATCCTTTGGACCGGCTGGTGTCTCACCTGTGACAGGGTCGGTATAAGTATCATCACTGCCATCACTCTTTTTTAGCTTGGCTATATTTTTATCCTTATCCATAACCACATAAAAACTAGCTTCATTAAGATTTATTCCTTTTGAATTCAACAAAACTAAATCTTGAGATATCCCAAAGGATGATCCAAAACCATCTACAGTAAAAGCTCCTCCACTGGTAGAACTTAACGAATATTTTGTTCCTCCCAATGGATCTAAATTATCATATCCCCTGGATTTTATATAATCTATCATGGTCTGGCTGATTCTCGCTGCCTCCTCGGTTTCAGAGGCTCTATGATGAAACAGCATAGCCTGTGTTGCTACAGTAACCACCGGCACTATTCCTAGAAGTAATATTCCCAGAGCTACCAAAGCTTCTATTAAACTATATCCTGTTTTTTTTTTATTCCTTCTATTTTCTGTTCTTTCTACACTCATCATTTCACCACCTCTGTCGTCTAGCTCAAATACCCCACCACTAATCCTGCTATTGCTATATACGGTCCAAAAGGCATTATGTCCTTTCTTGTTTTTCTCTTTAAAAGAATCAGTCCTACACCAATTATCGCTCCTGTGATAAATGCAATATTTAAGAATATAAAAACCTGATATAGGCTGAAGTATCCAATCATTGCTCCTATACCCATGGCTAATTTCACATCTCCAAACCCCATTATCTCATGACCAAAACTTTCTCCAAAACCATATAAAACTATGTAGAATAGTGCAAAAATTCCTGCCCCTAATACACTTCTTTCAAAACCAATGGTAAAAAAAGAAGTCACAATTCCTATTATAAATATAGATAAGCTGACCCTGTCCGGGATATAATAGTGGGTAAAGTCCACCCATATACCAACAATTAGGAGACATATGAATATCAAATACTTTATTCCCATGATCCCTAATCCAAACCTTAAGAAAAACAGGTAGAATAAGATCCCTGTTATAAATTCTACAAGGGGATACTGTATAGATATCCTCTCCTTACAGCCACTGCATCTCCCCCTCAAAATAAAGAGATAGGAGAATACCGGTATATTTTCATACCACCTGATAGTATGTCCGCACGACGGACAATGAGAAGGGGGGAATGCCACACTTTCCCCCCTAGGTATCCTGTAAATACAAACATTTAAAAAACTTCCTATAATAAATCCCAATAATAAAACTAACCACTGCATCTTCTACCTCACTTTTAATAACTATAATAACTTTCATAGTATTTATAACCTATACTTGTATATTTTGTTTTTTCCTATATTAAATTTAATTAAAAAAAATTAATTTAAAACTGTAATTATAACAACTATATCATTATACGACTAAATTCCATCTTGTGCAATATTTCCAAAAAAAAAAGGTGCCCTAAGACACCTTTAAAAAATTATTTATTTAAGTTGTAGAATACTCCCATACCTTGGTATACAGCAGATTCTCCTAATTGCTCTTCAATTCTTAATAATTGATTGTATTTAGCCATTCTATCTGATCTTGATGCAGAACCAGTTTTGATTTGACCAGCATTAGTTGCTACTGCAACGTCAGCTATTGTATCGTCAGAAGTCTCTCCTGATCTATGAGATACTACCGCAGTCCATCCTGCTTTTTTAGCCATCTCGATAGCTTCTAAAGTTTCAGTTAAAGTACCAATTTGGTTTAATTTAATTAAGATTGAGTTAGCAGATTTTAATTCGATTCCTTTTGCTAAGTACTCTGTATTAGTTACTAATAAATCGTCTCCTACTATTTGAACTTTATCTCCCATCTTTTCTCTCATAGATGCAAATCCAGCCCAGTCATTTTCATCTAATCCATCTTCGATAGATGTGATAGGATACTTTTCTACTAATTGTGCATACCATTCGATCATTTCAGAAGTTGTTCTCTTAACTCCACCTTCTCTTTTGAAGTGGTAAGTTTTGTTTCCATCTTCTCCACCATCACAGAATTCAGATGCAGCAGCATCTAAAGCTAAAGTGATGTCTTTTCCTGGCTCATATCCAGCAGCTTTGATAGCTTCAATGATGATATCTAAAGCTCCTTCAGTTCCTTCTATTTTAGATGGTGCATATCCACCTTCGTTACCTACGTTTGTAGAATCTCCGTTAGCTTTTAATATTTTCCCTAAGTGATGGAATACTTCTGTTCCCATTCTTAATCCTTCTCTAAATGATGCAGCTCCTACTGGTTGTACCATGAATTCTTGTACATCTACAGCTGAGTCAGCATGTGATCCACCATTTAAGATGTTCATCATTGGTAATGGTAAATCTTTTGCATTTGCTCCACCTAAGTACTTGTATAAAGGTTGTCCTAAAGCATTTGCTGCAGCTTTTGCAGTTGCTAAAGATACACCTAATATTGCGTTTGCTCCTAATCTTGATTTAGTTTTAGTTCCGTCTAAAGCAATCATCTTTCTGTCGATCGCTACTTGATCAGTTGCGTCCATTCCTAAAACAGCTTCTTGGATTTCAGTGTTTACATTTTCTACTGCTTTTAATACACCTTGTCCTAAGTATCTAGATTTATCTCCATCTCTTAATTCAACCGCTTCTCTCTCTCCTGTTGATGCTCCTGAAGGCACTGCTGCTCTTCCCATTGATCCACATTCTAAGATTACGTCAACCTCTACCGTTGGGTTTCCTCTTGAGTCTAATATTTCTCTTCCTAAGATTTCTACTATTCTAGTCATGTTGTCCTCCTGAATTTTTTTTATTTAATATGTATTAATAATAGTACATTTTTTTATCTATGTAAAGATTAATTTTGTATCATTTTCAAACAAATTTAGAGCAAAAAATGCCTGGATGTTATTTTAACTAACTTTTATAGTCTACACTTAAAAATTTGTTTTTTCAAATGAAAAAGATATAGAAAATTTCTATATCTTTTTCACTGACTATAATTTTTTCATCTCTTCCATTAACTTTTGATTTTTATAATCATAGACTACTCTGTCTCTGACTTTATCAAAGTCAGCTTCTTCAAATTTTATTTCCTTTGTCTTTTGGAATACATAGATTCCCTTTTCAGTCTTTATTACACTTATTTCATTTAGGTTAGATTCAAAGATTTTTTTAGCCAATAGATCATCGTATCCTAAAGATTTAATATATCCGTCTTTCTTTATATCTAAATATTCTACAACTTTATACTTTGAATATGCTTTTTTACCGGCATCTTCAAAGGTTAATTTATTGGTTTTCAACTCTTCAGCTACTGTTTTAGCAGTTCCCATGACTTTTTTAAAAGTTTCTTCCCCTGAGCTTACCTTTATCAAGATATGAGATGCTTTAACCTGCCCTTTTTCCTCATTTTTATTTTCTACAAAAATAATGTGATACCCAAATTTAGATTTAACAACTTCTGGATACACCTTCCCCACTTCACCTTTAAAAGCTGCTGTTTCAAATTCAGGAATCATCTGACCCTTTCCAAACCATCCTAAATCTCCGCCATTTGGTGCACTTGGTCCCTCTGAGTATTTTTTAGCCATCTCAGAAAAATTAGCTGCATCTACTTCTTTCAAAATTTTGTCGGTTCTCTCTTTCGCTTCTTCCATATCCAGGTCCGTTGGATTTACAACAAAATTAATTATATTGGCGTCAGCACTGGCCTCTATATTGTAAACTTCCTTATTTTCATTAAAAAACTTTTTGATCTCTGCATCATTCACTACAATATTTTCTTTGATGTTATCTACAAGCTGTAATTTAAGATCCATTATCTGGTTCATAGTCGGCAGAGTTTCATCTTTTTCAGCCCCTCTATCCATTGCAATTTTTGCCAATTTAATCTCATCTTTTATACTGGCTGTAGATTTAACTTTTGCCTCATTATAGTCTTTAACACCGTAGAAAGACTGGTATAATGCACCTTTTATGATATCTATATTTGTTATCTCAAATCCATCTTCTTCAAATTCTACAGTAGGTGTGATTTTACCGTAGTTTTCTCTGATATCGTCTAGTTTAGCCTCTTTTTTACCCGCTTCTACTAATTTAATCAACTCTTTATTTCCATTTACTTCCTTTAGATTTTTCTCAACGAGAGGTTTTGCCACCTCATAAGTTTTACCTAAATACTCACTATATCTACCTTTTTCATATTGAGATATTTTCTCTTCTTCTGAACTTTTAGTCTTCTCAACTATTTTATCTCTGGTTTTTTCCACTAAGATAGAGTCTTCAATAGATTGCTCAAAAGTTTTTTTTGTGTACCCTTGTGCACTTAACATCCTTTTAAATTGTTCTTTATCTGGAATTTGTGCTTCTATAGCACCAATTTTTACCTTTACTTCTGAACTACTTACCTTAACCTTAAGATCATTTCCAATTTCTTTCAAAATTTCATTGGTTAAGATGTTATCCACCGCTAATATCTTAGCTTCTTCCCTGTCCATAGGAGTTGTAAAGTATTGACCATATTGATTACTGATATTATTGATCCCTCTCTCTAACTCAGGAATTGCTATCTTATTTCCATTTACTTTAAAAGCATATTGTTTATTTTTTAATCCCATGCTGATATTACTAACTATTACAGTTAACATCGAGATGAAAAATCCTATTGTAATCATCCAAATTACAGGTCTCATCTTTTTTCTTAAACTTCTAATCGCCATTATATTTCCCCCATTTTTATTTTAATCCTATCCTTTTTGATCCAGTTTATATCTTCTAATCTTTTCATATAATGTAGTTCTACCTATCCCTAATAATTTTGCTGTTTCCTGCTTATTCCATCTGGTTTTTTGTAAGGCTGTAGCTATTACTACTTTTTCAACATCAGCTAAATTATAGAGTTCCTTCTCTAAAATTTCTTTTAGTGGTCCCAATCCAATTATCGTTTTATTTTCAAGGGTATCTGATTTCATCTTGATTTCTAACGGCAGATCTTCTACTCCGATTACCCTATCAGTTGATAGTATAACCATTCTTTCAATTATATTTTTTAACTCTCTGATATTTCCAGGGTATGAATATTCCATAAGGTATTTCATTGCGTCACTTGAGATAATAGGCATCTCTCTATGGATATCTACAACTATCTTATTTAAAAAATAGTTAGCCAGTAGTGGAATATCGTCTTTTCTCTCTCTAAGCGGCGCCATTTCAATTGGAAAAGCTGTTAATCTATGATATAGATCACTTCTAAACTTCCCGCTTTCAACCTCTGTTTTAAGGTTTTTATTTGTAGAAACAATAAACCTGATATCTACTCTCTTAGTTTTATTTCCTCCTACCCTTCTAAATTCACCATATTCTATTACTCTAAGTAATTTTGCCTGAGCCTTGATATCTAAACCTGTAATTTCATCTAAGAATACAGTTCCCCCGTCAGCTTCCTCTAAGATTCCTACCTTCCCAGATCCAGATCCAGGGAAAACATCCCTTTCATATCCAAATAATTCCGATTCTATTATATCTGAAGACATGGATGCACAACTGATTACCATAAAGTTTTTCTTTCTTCTATCGGACTTTTTATAGATTTCTGCTGCTATCAATTCTTTTCCTACACCATTTTCTCCACTAATAAGAACAGTCAGGTCACTTTCTGCTATCTTGTCTATTAAGTTTTTAATCTCTTTGATCTTAGTACTTTGCCCGACAATTTCTTTAATTTCCTCTGTATCAGACAGCTTCTTTTCTAACTTTCTCTTTTCCTTCAATATAGATAAACTTTGTAAAGCCGGGAAAATTAACTTATTAAATTCTTTTATACACAAAGGTTTTAATAGGTAGTTATATATGTCAGCACCTCTTAGGTCTTTTAATACTTCATCAGTTTCTTCCTCTATTAACCCCACTACTACAAAATCTTTTCCTATACCATTTAATTTTCTTCTTACCTCTGTAAAAGTAAACCATGTCATATTTTGATCCAATAAAATAATGTCAAAATCACTTTCCCTCAACATATCTAACCCATCTAAAAAATTATTAAAAGTAATTACTTCATATTCACCTAACAACTCTTTTCTTACCTGCTTTAAAATTTCTTTTCTTTCAGAAATTGCTAAAATCGATTTTTTCACAATATCCCTCCTATATTCTTGATTTTTTTCATCACTGTATTATAATCAATCAAGTGTCAAATTTCAAGATTTTTTTGTTTTATTTTGTTTTTTTTGAAACATATTTCCAATTTCATTACACAAAGGTAAAACAATTGGCGTTTCTAAATTAAATATTCTTAATTTTACTTCTGTATCTGTATAACCATTAAATTTTTGAGTTCTAAAAATTTAAAATGAGGGCGATTAACACCCTCATTTTATCTAAATATTAATATATTCCAGTGCTCTTACCGATATGTCAAAAGTTATATTATACTCTAAACTCTCTTTTAAATTGGAAAATTTTTCCACCAGTTCGTAGCACCTTTCCTTTTCTGCTATAACCAGTAAGATTTCATCCTCTCCAGGCCAGACATGGGTATTGAGATGTTTTATTCCTTTTTGCCACGATACCTTTAACTTTGGGATAATAGCATATTTTATAACATCACTATTTTTTAACTCCTCCAATATTAACTCTTCTAAAGATCCGTCAAACAATAATCTGAGTTCTTTATATTCTCCCTTTAATTCCATAGAAGCCTCCCCTCTGTCACCTACGGCAAAATGTACAATTTATAATTGATAATGGATAATTAAATTAAAATCTCTGAACACTTAGTTTTATTGAGTTCTTAAACAGAGAAATTCTATTTTTTCTCTGAGTTACTCTGTGACCTCCTTACTCTGCGTTGAAATCTTTTTATCTTTTATCTTTCACGATAATTCGTTCCATTCGTGGTTCAGTTTTTTTTTATTTTTTAAATTTAGCCTTTACCCTGTCCACTCCGTTTTCTACCAATTCATAGAGCACCGGTATTACCACCAGGGTTAACAAGGTGGAAATCATCAATCCAAATATTACAGCTATAGCCATACTCTGATACATCTCAGACCCCTGCCCTATCCCTAAGGCTAACGGTAACATCCCTAACATAGTTGTTAGAGTTGTCATAAGAATCGGTCTCAGCCTTGTTCTACCTGCTTCTAACACAGCCTGCCTTCTGTTACTTCCCCTTGCAATCAATAACTTTATATAATCTATAAGTACCAAGGCATTATTAACTACTATACCAGCTAACATGATAATTCCTACCATTACCATTACATTAAATTCCTTACCTGTAATTATCAGACCTGCATATACCCCCATTATGGATAGTGGTACAGATCCCATGATTATAAATGGTAATACCAATGATTCAAATTGAGAAGCTAATATTACAAAGATTAAGAATATCGCAATAAACATAGAATTTTTCAGCTGTACCATCATCTCACTGGTTCTTTGGTTATCTCCACCAAATCTATAACTTGTAGTGTTAGGAACACCTAATTTCTCAATCTTCTCCGTAATCAATTTTTCCACTGTTTTACTGTTATTCCCGCCTCTTAAATTTGCACTGAGGGTTACCTTTCTGACTCTGTTTAATTTCTCCTTTTCTGCTGGTCCTTCTGCTATCTGTATATGGGCAACATCTGAAACTTGAATAATATCCCCTGAATCTAATTTTAATTTACTTGTCATCAACTTAGACAATGATTTTCTATATTCATCAGGCAGCATTACATTTACCTCGATCTCTTCTAAATCTGTTTTCAGATCTATAGGATTAGATCCTAATACTTGATAGAAGATCACCTTATTGATATCTGCTGGTCTTATACCATAATATCTTGCCTTTTCCCTGTCTATTACTATCCTGGCCTCAGGACTTCCTCCGGTCAAACTACTCTTAAAGTCCCCTATTTCCGGCATATTTTTCATCTCTTCAAAGACCAGATTAGCAAAACTATCCAATTGTCTTGCATTATCCGATGTAAGATCTAGACTTATGTCTCTCCCGCCGCTGTCTGGGCCCTTAGCATATCCGTCGGCTACATTTAAATCTACATCAGGAATTCCTTTTAATTTTTCCCTTATGATATCCGTTATTTCAAATACCGATCTATCCCTGTCTTTTCTCAGGTCTAACTTTACATTGATAGAAAATCCATCATTCTCTACCGATGTTTCTATATTTTTTGTATATTTATCGGCCTCTAATATTTTTTCTACCCTTCTGGTAATAGAATCAACTTTATCCAGTGTAACTCCTGGCGGCGTTTCCCCCGTCACTACGTATACATTGTCATCTGTTGCAGGGATAAATCCTCCTCCAACTATCTGAATTCCCGGTATTACTATGGCAAAGAACATTATTATTACTATCAATAAGGTTTTAAACTTATTCCTTAATGTCAATGACAATAATTTTACATATTTCTTTTTTATTAAAATAAGAAATCTTCCATCCTGGACTTCCACTACCCTTTCCTTCAATATCTTATTGGATATCATGGGTACAAAGGTCATGGCAACTAATAATGAAGCCAGTAATGAAAAGGTTACAGCCCACGACATCCCCCAAAATACTTCTTTAGCCAGTCCTTCTGTCATTACTATGGGTAAAAATACCGCAACTGTAGTAGCTGTAGAAGCTATGATCGGCACTAACATCTCCGAAGCTCCATCTCTGGCAGATTCAAATTTAGGTTTTTTCAATTCTGTCATATGCCTGTAGATATTATCCAGAACTACTACCCCATTATCTACCAGCATCCCCACTCCTAGGGATAATCCCATGAGAGATATTATATTCAATCCTACCCCTATACTATTTAGAAAGAAAAATGCTCCTATAATGGATAGCGGTATTGCCATGGCTATGATAATCGTAGCTCTGAGATCTTTTAAAAATATAAACAATACTATTGAAGCAAGGATCAGCCCTGCTATGGCACTATTTTTTACATTGTTTATAGAGTTGGATATATCTATGGATGTATCATAGGATACACTTAATTTTACATCTGACGGTAACGTCTGTGACAGTGATTCAATGGCTTCTTTTACTCCATCTGAAATCGATACAGAGTTTCCATCGGTAGACTTCTCCACCGATATGGAAATCGAAGGAGTGCCATTCATCCTGTTGTAACTCTCCACATCTTTATTTCCCAACTTTACATTTGCTACATCTTTCAGATATAGCACCTCACCATCTTCATTACTGATCACTATATTCTGTACCTCTTCTATAGTTTTTAATTCTGTCATTACCTTAATAAGATATCTCTTTCCGCCTTCTTCTACAGTTCCGGCAGGAATATTCGAACTGGATTTTCCAATGATATTATAGAGATCATCGATATTCATTCCATAAGACTCTATCTTATTTGGATCGACCTCTACCTTTACTTCTTTTTCATATCCACCATAAACCCCTACATTTCCAACTCCTAAGATCTGTTGAAACCTGGGTTTAATTCTATTTTCTGCCAAACTTTTAGCTGAAATCAAATCTTCAGCCGAGACTGTAACGGCAATTACCGTTTCTCCCCCTGGTTGAATTTTTTTTACTATGGGGGTATTTATATCCGATGGCAGATCATTCCTAATGTTGTTTAATTCTGTCTGTACGTCGGTTACTTTCTTATCTGTATCTGTTCCATAATCAAATTCTAATACAACGAAGGATGAATTTTCCGATGAGGTTGAGTTCATCTCTTTTATCCCTTCAATATTGGGCATAACTTCCTCTATTTTTCTGGTAACCAGACTATCCATATCCTCCGGGGTAGCTCCTATCCAGGTAGTCTGAATCATTACTACAGGAACGTTCATATTTGGCATAAGATCTACCGGCATATTTTTTAACCCTAATAAACCCATTCCCACCATGGTTATCATGAGCATGATAACCGAAACAGGTCTTTTTATTGCAATTGATGATATAGCCATCTTCGTCCTCCTAATTCTCTTCCTTTATATAATCTCCATCATTCAGAGAATACTGCCCTGCCACTACTACTTTATTTGACTCTTTCAAATCCGAGCTTATTACCTCGCAATTTTCCCCGTTGGAGATCCCTACGTTTACCCTTATCTTTCTGGCTACCAACCTCTCATTTGTCTCTTTCACTATATAGTTTTCTGACTCTATATTTTCTTTATCTACCACAAATATATATGAATACAATTCCTCAACAATCACAGCTTTTTTAGGAACCAGTATTCCTTCTTTTTTTCCCGTATATAGTTCTACCTTTGCAAACATCCCCTGCTTATACTTAGAATCTTCGTTCTCTATCTTTATTTTCACTTCAAATTTTCGAGTAGAGGAATTGGCTATTGGATTGATCTCATACAGCGACCCCTGCACAGGTTCCAAAGAATCTTCCACATAGATATTAGCTGTTGCCTCTGTCTTTAGTCCGATTACATCCTGGGAGGATACCCCGCTTAAAATTCTTAAACTGTCATTGTCTACTACCTTAAACAGCGGCTGCTCCTTTTCTATTTTTTGATATAATTTTAAGTCTAAGTCCGCTATTGTTCCATTTATTTTTGCTTTTACAGTAAGATCATTATAATCTTTTTCATTTTTTAAAAGTGCTGCCACAGCAGACCTGTATGTTCCTTCACTGGAAGCTAATTTATTCTTAATATTTAAGAACTCCTCTTCTGAAATTAATTTTTCATTGTAAAGAATTTCATATTTATTGTAGGTAGTTTTCTGCGTTTCATAGTCTGCCTTTGCTGAGATCACTCTCGCTTTAGAATCTAAATACGCAGATTTCACATCTTGATTTTCAAGGACCAATACTACATCTCCTACCCTTACCTTATCTCCGTTTTTATAATTTATTTTTATTACATCTACCCTGGTTTTAGTGATCTCTTCCATCTCATTTATGGAATCTAAAGACCCAGATGATACCGACACTTTATTTATATGGCTTAAATCAGCATCTACCACCTTTACATTTTTATAATTTATCTCTTCCTTCCCCTTAACAATTTCCTCTTTTTTTCCGCAGGCTACCAAACTCAATCCTACAAGTAATATCGCCATCTGCTTCATTATTTTATTCATTCTATCCTCCCAATGTGCTGCGCACAAATCTATACTAAAATTATACGATTTTTTTCATGAATTAAACCAATCAATCTTTTTGATACAGATTAATAAAATTATAACCTTTACACCAAACTCACAAAGTTTTTGAACCAAGATCACTAAGTTTTAGATTCTCTTTATGAACTCTTTTTCTTTTCCATCAGTGAAGATCGGTGTTTATTGGTGGCTAAGTTTTTCCTTCGCATCTCCTTCGTGTAATTCGTGACTGTTTTTTTATTTCAAATCTTCTAAATATTTTTCATATGCATAGTAATAATCAAGCTTTGTTTTAATGAGAGATAGTTTCGTATTATTTAACTGAGTTTCATAGATCAAATAATCTGTTATAGATATAATCCCTTCATTATACTTTCTTTTTTGCAGATCGTAGTTCTCTTGGGCAGCTTCCAATTCAGCCTCCTTAGCCTCTGTAGTCCCATTTAACTTAACCAGGTCAATATAGTTAGTTCTTATGTTTACTTCCAAATCGTCCAAAGTTTTTCTCTCAATATTTCCGGCTTTTCTGGTCTCATTTTTAGATCTTGTATAAGCATCCCAGGATTTTCCAAAATCAAATAATCTCCAATTTACTTCTATACCAGCAGTCCAATACCAATTATCCATAGAATCACTCAAGTGCCGGTCTTCTGCCTTATAAGCCAGCCTACCATTGATTTGCGGCAATAAGTCTGCTCTGGATATTTTTTCCTGCTTTTCTACTATATCGGTGTTTAACTTAGATATTCGGCTGTCTTTATTATTTAAAAGAGCATAATTTATGTCAGCATCTATATCTATCAGATCTAAATCATATTTTTGAAACTCTAGATTCTCTAAATCTATATCTCTATCCATGGGCATCCCGATAATATTTTTAAACTCAATCATATATATTTCCCCTTGATTCTGTGCTTCCACCAGATCAGTACCTGTAGATATAACCTGGGTTTTAAGAGGCAGGTAATCCGATTTAGATATTAGATCCAACTGATATTTTCTCTCTGCTTTTTCAAAAGCCGCCTTCACTTCTTCCAGCGACGTTTCATATACCACAATAACCTCTGCCTGAGCAAGGATCTTTAGGTACGCATCTATAACTCCCAGTTTCAACTGACTCTTACTTTTAGCCAATTTATATGTCGTCAATTCTTGGGATATCTTAGCAATTTCAATTCCTGCAATTACCGTTCCGCCATTGTAGATCGGCTGTGTAATTCCCAGTTCATGGTTCAGCCTTTGGTCACTCTTTGACCCGTCGGTCATACTCATTTTGTTTTCATCCCCTGTAGCAGTATATCCACCTCTATAATCCAGTGCAGGAGCAGCCGATTTATATCCCTCTCTCACCTGTAAATCAATATTTTCCTTATCAATTTTTATATTTTGATACTCATAGTTGTTTTCGTAGGCCGTCTCTAAGGACTCGTTTAAAGTCATTTTTTCTGCTCCCCATAGGGAAGATACCATTAATATTAACATCAAACTTATTATCTTCTTCATCTTTTCTTCTCCTTTTTCTCGATAATTAATCTTCATCGCACAGCTCTATACTCTTGCAAAACCTTTCAAAGGGTTCATCGCATACTTTTTCATTATAGGGTTCCTTAGTTATATGAAAATATTTCCCTGTAAATATACAGGCTCCCATAAAATTAAGGATCAGCATCAGTTCATTGGTATTTTTCATTCCTTTTTTTTCTATAATCTCTCTGAAAATATCCAATAAGAACTTATAATTTTTTTTGATCTCAGTTTTGGTATCATCACTTATAAAATTAGAATTACTAAAATAATTTATAAACTTCCTTTCCTGCGGATTGTTTATTCCCCATACAATCAAGTTTTTCCAAATTTTCTTCAATTTCAGTTTAGAGGTCTTCGCTTCATCTAAATCTTTTAAAATGATTTCTTTTTGTTCTGATTTTATGTCCTTGAATATTTCATTTATCAATATATCCTTGGTTTTAAAATAGTTAAACAGGGTTCCTGTGGCAATCCCGGCTTCCTTGGCTATTAAGCTGGTAGGAGTTCCATGAAATCCCCTTTCCACAAAAAGCTTTGTGGCTACTTCTATTATTTTTTTTCTTTTTTTGATTTTATTGTCCATTCTTTCCTCCTTTAATAAAAAAATGACTGACTAGTCACTTCTGTGTTAGTGTAACATTTTCCACACACACAAGTCAATTTTTTTTATCATATGGAAATAATAAATATAAAATGCAGTTAAAATTAAAAAGCCTGCTCCTGCAAAACACAGAAAACAAGCTCTTTAATTTTTTATTTAATATTCTGATCTCACAGCCGCTGCGCATAAGTCTGCATTACTTTCATTATCATACCTGCTGCTAAAAAAACTGAACTCATGACTCTGCATCTTCTTTACCTTGTACATGGCTATATCGGCTTTTTTATACAATGTTTCCATATCTGTACCGTCGTATGGGCAGATGGATATCCCCATACTGGCGGAGAGTTTAAAAGTAGATTCTTTGACTGGAAACTTCATCTCCAGATTAGATAATATCCTTTTGGCCATATTTTCAACTACATCAACTTGACAGAGATCCGGTATTATTAAGGCGAATTCATCACCGCCTATTCTAAATGCAGCGTCACTTTTACGCATGCACCCTTTTAATTTGGCAGCCACCTTGACCAACACCTCATCCCCTACGCTATGCCCGAAAGTATCGTTAATTTTCTTGAATTTATTTATATCTATTATGAACAGAGTAAAAATTTCTTTTTTTAACCGGTAGCGGTCTAAAGCTGTCATGAGCTGTATTTCAAACGCCCTTCTGTTCAGCATTCCGGTCAGGCTGTCTTCGTAGGCCAGTTTTCTAATTTTCTTTTCTTTATTTTTTCTATCTGAGATATCAGAGAAGATAACATAGAAGCCGGTTAATTCATCCAAATTTATTATGGGGTAAGCTAGAATATATACATCTCTCTCCCTATTTTGGGATCTTATTTTAGTTTCAATTTTAACAGTTTGACCTTTTTTCAGCTGATATATGTATATATCATAATTTTCTGTCTTGTTGGAAAGTCCTAAGAGATCTCTTATTTTTATACCTATCACATTTTTTTTAAAAGACTGAAACATTTGCAAAAAGGCGATATTGACGTCCTTGACACTTAAATCTTTATCCAGTCTTAAAATCCCATCAGGTGAATTTTTAAATAACTGCTGAAAATATGATTTTTGTATGCTTAGGCTGTTTTTCGTATCTAAAAATTTAGAGTATATTCTCGCTGTGGAAATAGTTAACCCAAATATGTTGCTTATGTCTAAAAAAGTATTTAAGTAGCTGTTTCTATATTCCGCAAACATTATATCATCCACCAAAAGAATCCCTAGTAAGGTACCTTCATGACTGATCTTAATGCAAAAACCACTTCCTGATCTTGTCCACCGATACTTTCCATCCATCCTATTTTCATAAATTTCCATTAATTCACTTTGATCGCATCCCTGGGGAAAACAAATAAGCTTATTTATTTTTTCGCCATCTCCTACCGATAGATATATTATTTTTCCCGGTGCAAAAAGCATTTTTATCAAATCGAGAATGTGTTTGATTACGGATTCCTCGCCCATTGTTTGCTTCAAATTTCCAAACCAATCACAGATCATCGAATAATCGGAATTTTTCTTGTTTTGCAGTATGGAGATCTTTCTTTGTTCTTCCTGCCTTGCCTGGACCGATTCATTTTTTAATTCAAGAATAATATTTTTGATAAACAGGCTGAAATAATCAAGGCCAACGGGCAAAATTTCAAAAGGCCTGTCTACATAGTTTGAAAATTGCTGTATTTTACGGATACTTTCTTTATATACCCCGGTATCCAGAAGAAGCAGCTGCGATACATGTTCTCTAAAAAACTCTCTTGCAGTATTTTGATCAAATTTCCAGATGTCTATAACATAGTGTTCCCATCTGTTCAGCCATCCAGGGCTTATTATATAGTTGCCTTTATCCAGATAAGTATTGACGATATTTTCATTGATAAGATAATTAAAACATAATTTTGTCTCGCTGATTCCAAAGTCAGGCTTATTTTTATTTAGGCTTCCAGTACCCGTACACCCGCTGCTGCATATCAGGTGAGTTCTTGAATATTTATTTTTATTTTTTTCTAAGATTCTTTCTATGACAGAGCAGCTCTCCTGCTGAGGTACCGCACAATTGCAGTCAAAACTTTTTGCAAAGAAATCATTTAGTTTTTCTTTATCCAGTACAGCCTTCAATTCCAAATAAAAATTGCTGCATATCAGTATACAGGTTTTATTCTTCATTTAGATCAGCATCTTTGGAAGGATACAGCCCTAAGATTTTTGAATATTTTGATATATTCAAAAGAGTTTTTTCAGGTACCTGCCATGGTATTTCGCCGTGATTATCTGAAATGGCAAGACCACCCCCGGATCCCGCTTTTTCAATAAGCTCTTCTAATTTTTTTTTCGTCTCACCTTCATCCCAGTTACACATCTCTATTCCATCCAAATTTCCAAATACGAAAAGCTTCCCCCTGCACTCCTCCTTTAAAGCCCCTATATCTTCCAGTGTACTCACACCTATGCCCAGGGTACCAGTCTCTATGATTTCCTCTATGATTGGGAGGCAGCGACCGGATGCAACGTGGGTAACGGTAGGGCCGTTAATTCTTGAAATTGTTCTTTTGTCCACCTGGAATCCGGTTTTTTTGTACATTTCTTTCGGTATAATGCTAGTGGATGACACTGGATTAAAATAGCAGATAGCTGTGGCTCCGGCTTCTAATTGGGCATTTGCCCAGCGGATGCAAAACTCCTCGTTTATCTCCATCAGTTTATCAAAAAATTGTCTGTCTTCATAGATCATTTCTATGTACTTATCAAACCCCATTTGCATGACAGGTAATGAGAAGGGGGACATCACCACGCCTATAATGGGCACCTCATCGCTGTACCTTTTTAGTTCCCTGGTCGTCTCTAAAACCCTGTTCAGACAGGGTGAAGAATGGATGTCAGGAACCTTCAAATCACTTATTTCCACCCTTTCTGTTATTATAGGCTTACCAGAATTTGGAGGACCATCTTCTGAAAAAATAACTTCTCCACCCCAGGCTTCTGTCTCGATGGATGCATAATAAAATGTATAGAAGCAATCATGCCCATATTTTTCCCTTAGCTTTATCTGAGCTCTAACCACGTTTTTGGGATCGGAGTAATAATCTTCTATACTTAAATTCAATTCTTTGGCTCCGTACATGGAAAACAGTAAAAACAGCGGCACCCTGTCGGCTTCTTGGTGGCTCATTGCCTTCAATACTCTCTCTAGTGATGTCATAGACTTACTCATTGCAGCTCCCCCCCCATTCCTTTATGATATTTAACGTATCCATTGGTGTAATACCCATGGCATCTGCACCGACTTGTTTCCACAAATCTTTATCAAATCTAAAGGGTGCACCTCCAACCAATATTTTGGTATCCATCCCTTCTTTTAACAGCCTCTCTTTCAGCTTTTTAATTTTTAGAGCTGAGGGCAGCATCAGAACAGAGATTACTAAAAATTTTGGTCTATCCCTCTTGAGTTTTTCTATGAGGGTCTCCTGGTCGATTCCGTGTCCGTAGTCGAGCAGGGGGATTCCATTTACTTTGAATGTGGAACAGACTATTTTCTTGCCCAGCGGATGGTGGTCGCAAAAATTGACTATAGCCGTATTCATAGTGCCCCTGTGAAGTAGATGTTGATCTGGAAAAATTGAAATTACCAACTCTTCGCAGATACGGCCGCTCATATATAGCTGGGACAGAGACACCTCCCCCTTATCCCAGTATTCTCCTATTTCTTCGGCAGCCGGCACCATAATATCTTCAATAAAATCAAAATCTATAGGATGATTTTTTACCTTCCTATAGATATCAAAAATCCCAATACGGTCATTGTTAAGTAGAGAAGTTTTAAACTCCTCTCTAAAAATTTCGATATAATCCACAAAATACCTCCTTTTGTTTAGATTTATAAAATAAATTTTTAAAATTTCAATTTTTTTTATTATCCCTATCTTCTTTTTTCAGGTTGTTCCCTTCCGGAGTATCTGCATTATTCTCTTTTTCGAAGATATTCTTTAGATCATTCAGCAAAAAATGATTGAGGGTAGTTCTAATTGCAATTGTTGCCGCTAATTGTCCGATATCATTCCAGTTTGGGGTAATAATAGTTTTTAAAATACTAGCTCCAATAAGAAAGGCTAATCCTAAAGAAAAGGAATGTCCTATCTCTAATCTGCTCTCCTGGATGGTATCTAGAGAGTTCTTTTGAAACAAAAGATCCTTAACATAAATTATTAGAGCCTTGATTACCCCTAAGAGTATAACTATGGAAGCTAAAAGCTGACACATATTAATAATAATCTCGTTTATAATTCGTATAAGATTCTGCATTCATCCTCCTTTTGAATCATCAGATTTTTTTATTCCCCATCATGAAGTAGCTATGGTTATTTGATTTTTACCATTTCTTTTGGATTCGTACATAATCTTATCAGCTCTGTCTATTAAATTTTTATAGTTTTCAAATTTTTGATATGTGGTGATTCCAATACTGAGACTTGATTTTATCCCTTTTATTTTCAATGATATAGAAATATTTTTTTTGACCCTCTCGGTTATTGCTAGAGCTGTTTTTACTTTAGTATTCGGATATATTATTAAAAATTCATCCCCGCCGTATCTAAAAGCATAATCAGACTTTCTTATGCATCTGTTTATTTCTGTCCCCAATATTGTCAAAACCTCATCACCTTTTACATGCCCATACACATCGTTGACTGCTTTAAAATTATCGATGTCGATAAACGCCACCGATACATCTGCATCAATATCAATTAGTCTGTCTAGGATAGTTTCGAGATGTTCTTCAAGATGATATCTGTTATATAGTCCGGTTAATGGATCTTTTATGCTTTTATTATAGATATCTTCAGTCTTTTGTGAGAGAAGCAGCTTGTTTTTTTCCTCCTCTAAAAAACGTAAAATAACGGCAATCGATATGATGATCAGTCCAATGGGGACCAAAACATTTTCCAGTTCGCCTAAGACCCCTTCTATTTCATAAAATTCATCCATTAAATCCTGTAAGATCCCTGAATAAAGGATAATAAAGCCACCCAGCATCAAACGGCAGTGATTGCTGTTTCTAAAACCGGATTTTCCAAAGTATATCCATATTGCAGGTTGAATACAGATTAAAAATTCACTTATGATATCTTTTGATGATGGATTTTCTACTTTTGCAAAGGATGAATCTAAATATACTAATGTTAGTGTGACCACTATTAAGATTAAGTATGAAATGAGTATTTTAGATGATTTAAAATTTTCCAACTTCTTCACCTTCTCTAATATTTTTTTCAGATGGTTTCTCCTAAAAGTATAGTTTTTAGTTATTTCATCTAATTTTTATAAAAATTGTGATTCAAATTAAGAAAAATAGAGACTTTCAGTCTCTATTTTTCAGGCTGATTTTTATACGAAAACTGCCTTAACTTAGAATGATATTCTCCCTTCTCATATTTTTCCACTACCCTCAAAAGAGGCTCTGGTTTTCCAAAATAATATCCCTGGAAGCTGTCGCTTCCCAGTGATATTAACTTTTCAATCTGCTCTTCGGTTTCCACACCTTCGCACACAGTTTTAAACCCTGCAACTCTTCCAATTTTTGTAATCAATTCTATTATGATGGGGTTAACCAAAGATGTATTTATATTGTCTATAAACGATTTGTCTATCTTTAGTTCATTTATAGGAAGTTTTTCAATATATGAAAGGGAAGAATACCCGCTTCCAAAATCATCTATAGAAAATGAAACTCCGGATTTTTTGAAATTATTTATTTTATCCAAGGTATCCTCAAAATTAGTTACAGCTATTCTCTCTGTTAATTCAAAGGTAATATAATTTTTATTTCTAGAGTCATCTATTTTTTTTTGAAGAGAACTTAAAAAATAATTATTTTCAAATGAAATGGCAGATAAATTTATAGAAATATCTGTTTTAAGGATCTCAGCAGCATTCAGGGAATCATTTAAAACTATTTCAGTTATTTTATTGATCAGATAAGATTCTTCTGCCAGGGGAATAAATATGTTTGGTGAAATAACTCCCTTTTCAGGATGAAACCACCTGACTAGAGCTTCAAAACCAACTTTTTCTTCTTCTAAATACACCTTAGGCTGGAAAAATGTTTTGAATTCCAGGTTTTTTATCCCCCTTGAGATCTCATCTTTAAGTACCAGATCTTCCATCCCTCCATTTTTTTTTAATTTCTTTAATTTTTGAATAGATTCCTCAAAAAAATCCTTCATACTGCCATCATAATATTCACATATAATGTAATTTAATCTAAGAAAATATTCTTTTTTATTGTTTTGATTGAAAAACACTATTTTTTTTTCAATGGCATCATATATTTTCCCCTGATATTTTTTACGGAATCCGGGAAGTATGATCATAAATTTATTTCCTTCCACCCTTACAATTGTATCTGTTTTTCTAGAAATTCGGACTAAAAGCCTATGAACTATAATAAGTAAACAATCTCCTACATCCATTCCACGGGATTCATTTATAAACCTTAGGTTATCTATGTTTAAAAGACCGATAGAAAAGGATTTACCCTCAGTGTGAAACTCTTTAATTTTATTTGAGAGGAGTTTCAATCCATAGTCTCTATTATAAGCAGTTGTAAGTCTGTCCCTATTATCCATAAAAGTAATATATTTCTCTAATTTTTTTTTGGCTTTCATGCTTTTTTTAGAGAGAAATAAAACCGGTACAATGAAAAACATAGATATTAAAAATATAGTAAATATCTTCATTGTTTTTAAAAAAATCTGTTTTTTTAAAGAAGTAGTTGTAATATCGGCCCCGGCAATATATCTAATACCATCCTTTGAAATTTCGGGAATATACACCGATCGATAGCTCCCCCACATATCCGAGGATTCTATATATACAGGTTCAGAAGATTTAAAGGCTTCCCAGGTTTCATCAAATGAATTATCCCCGGATTCCTTTAAGGAAAACCAAAATCCTGAATTTGGAACTTTTTGGAGTTCTTCCTTGGTATCACTTACGGCAGCATAAACTATATCGTTACCATCTTTCATAAGGATGTAAAAATAATCCAATCCCAATAATAGTGCTTTTTCATGTAAAAAATTAAATTTTTCAAGAGCTTCTTCCGGGGTTAATGTATTTTCATTCAGCTTCTTACTAACGAAATTTTCCCCCATATAGTATTTGACATTTGAAGCTCCCATATATAGATCAGAGTCTATTTCCGTCTGAACGTCATTAAATTCCATAAAAAAAATGATAAAAAAAAGTGTTAAAAGACCAAAGACAAATAATATAATTTGATTGGACATAGTGATTGTTTTGATATTTTTCACAGCATCACCTCCTGGTAAAGATGTTATACTTAAAAAGAAAATACTTCCTTTTTATTTAGCTTTTTATTCTATATTAGGTACAATTTAAGACCTCTGCATAGGTCTTAATCATCTAACTATTGTTTCGCGAAAGTTCAGTCATGTAATGAACTTTAATATTAAAGGATGATTAGAATAAATAAAAGCGGGATCAAGAAAAAAAGACCCTATTAAAGGTCTTAATTTTATCTTACATTTTTTTTAAAATTATTCTTATATAAGAAAAGCTGAAGGATTCAGCTTTTCTATTTTGTGGAAAATTTAACCTTACTACATATTTAATGGTTTATCCATTATAAATCTCTCAATCACTGTTTTCAGCGCGTGATCGTTGTGAGATGTTGAGATAAATTTTGCCATATTCTTCACTTCTACCTTGGCATTTTCTACAGCTACCGGCATCCCTGCCACCTCTAGCATAGTCATGTCGTTATAGGAATCTCCTACACTTATTATCTCCTCCGGTTTTATATCCAATTTATGAGCTAATTTCAATAAACTAGCCCCTTTATCGATCCCTTTTTTCATTACTTCCAGGAAAAATGGCTTGGATATAGCCAGACTATAGTCCCCTTTTAGGAGTTCATTTAATTTTTTCTCTACTTCTTTTAGATACTCTGGTTTTTCCAGCATGATACATTTTACTACCGGCTCGGTTACAGTTGATTTAAAGCAGTCTACCTTTCTATAGGGCATACCTGTAAGATCTACCTCTACATCTATGTATTCACTTTCAGTTTCTGCGGTAATTTCCTCACCTACATAGGTAAGGAGATGAACATTATGCTCCTTAGACAGGTCATATATCTTGTGGGCATCTTCTACAGTTAATTTTTCCTCCAGCCATGTCTTATCTGTAGCACACTCGGTAATTATAGCTCCGTTATAGCTCAGCATATAACTCCCGTATCTATCCAGTTCCAATTCCTTGGCAAACTCTTTCATGGCAAAGGTAGGCCTTCCAGAAGCTAAAACAAATTTTACCCCCATCTCCTGAGCTTTCATTATGGCTTTTTTATTTTCTCTCGATATCTTTCCCTCACTGTTTAACAATGTATCATCCATATCCGTTACTATCATCTTATATTTCATATTTTCACCTCATATCAGATTTTTATTCCAAGTATATGATATCATAAAAATTGGTAAAATGCTTTTTGATACAGATTAAAGTCTGAGTTTTTGCCGCCAATTTATAGAACACAGAGGACACGGATTAATTGGATTTACACAGATTCAAAACCTCTAACCCTTCATCACAAAGAAAGGAGATAAAGAGGCTCACAAAGTTTTTCTTTTTTGACACTAATTTTATAAATTAATCTGTTCTAAATCATTTTCCATATTTTTTAGTATTTCACTCCTCAATCCCGTTATAACCTTTCCCTCTCCATTGGAGGGGAGGGTGTTAGGGTAGAAGAAAGTTCTTTCTCCCTACGAGGGAGAGAGATCCAGAGAGAGGGTCAAATGGGTCTATATGTAAAAACCCCTCCTAAATCAGCATGCTGATTCAGGAGGGGTTAATTTTATGATAAATAGGTGTTAGGATACGCCGGGTTTTGTCGTTGGTCAATCATTTATCTAGGCCTATAATTGCTTATAGGCTCAAGCGACACACCTAAAGATCGAGACGGGCAGTCTCATAATGACCTTTCTTCGGTCTTGCTCCAGAAGGGGTTTACCAAGCTACAATAGTTTCCTATCATACTGGTGGGCTCTTACCCCACCTTTTCACCCTTACCTACAAAACAAGTTCATAGGCGGTCTATTTTCTGTGGCACTTTCCTTAAGGTTTCCCTCAGCAGCCGTTAGCTGCCTTCATTGCCCTGTGGAGCCCGGACGTTCCTCCCCTGGATTACTCCAGCAGCGACTGACTCTAACACCTAGTTATTAATACTTTATTTACTCTTTCTAATTCCACCCATCTTTATAAACCTTAAAGTTACAAAAATAGCTATAGCCATAAATATCAGGATCAGTAATCCTGCAAATTTATTTTCAATGAATGTTTTTTTTACCTCTTGTTTTTGGATCTCTTTTTTGTCTACCTCTATATCATCCACGATTTTTTCCGATACATCCAAAACACTTAGTATAAACTTCTTATACTCTTTTTTTACTACTGCATCTTCCCCTTCAACCAGCAAATTGTCGATTTCTTCCTCGTAATCACTAGTATCTATATCCTGGGTAAACTTTAATTGTACATTGATATCATTTTTCCCATCTGGAATTATGTCCAAAATTATCGCTTTTTCAACGATATTTTTTTCATCCATTTTTCTGCCAAGATTTATATGATACACTATATCTCCATTTTTTTCAATCTCTGATAATTTTTTTTCGATTTCCTGCTTCTCTTCTGCAGTCAAATAGTTCCCGCTGTCAGTTACCTGCCCAAAGGAAAAAGTAAACACTACAAGGATTAGAAACACCATTCTTTTTATCATAGGATCCTCCTAATTTTATAAACTCTTAAATACTGGCCGATCATTGTAGATCTCCACCGCTAAATCATCACAATGTCTTTCTATTATATCGGTAAAGAAATACTCACTCTCATAGTGGCCGATGTCAAAGATAGATATTCCCATCTCCCTGGCATCCAGGGCTTCATGATATTTTATATCACCTGTTATAAAAAGGTCAACACCTATTTTTTCTAACCTACTTAAAAAACTAGCTCCTCCGCCATTTACTACAGCTATTTTTTTTATTTTTTTATCCAATTCTCCCACTACCCTTACATTATTTAGAGATAACTTATCTTTAACCACCTCTAAATAGCTGCCTAGTTCCATTCCTTCAGACAGACTGTATATCCTGCCCAGCCCGCCTAAAGAAATCTTATTTTCTGTTTTTATCATCTCATATGCGACTTCATCATAGGGATGAATTTTTTTTATTTCATTTAAAAGATTCGACAGTTTTCCTTTTTCACCTAAGATACTTATTTTTTTATTTTTATTCCTGAACTTTTCTTTTTTTTCTGTCTTTTCCTCTATCTTTTCAAAACTTTCCACAGAATCAGAGGTATAGTATACATTTTTATACCCATTATACTCCAGTCCGAATTCCTCTACCTTAGATTCCAGCCTCTCCTCAAATTCTGCCTTTATATAGACCGATAGCAGATACATCTCCATATATTTTTCATCTAAAATCTTAGATGTTTTCACCCCTAATTTTTCACATATATACTGGTTTAATCCATTTTCTGCTGAATCTAAGTTGGTATGCATAGAATATACGGCAATCTTGTTTTCAATTAATTTTAAAAGTTTTCTCCCCATGATATTTTTAGAAGTAACATTTTTTATCCCGCTGAATATAATCGGGTGGTGGGTTATGATGAGATTTGCCCCCGCCTCTATGGCATGATCTATCACCTCTTCTGTGGCATCCAGCGAGATCTGGATTTTAGTTACTTCTCTATTATCATCCCCAACCAAAAGGCCTATGTTGTCCCAGGATTCAGCAATGTTTTTAGGAAATTTTTTTTCCAATCTTTTTATTAAAGTCTTAATCTTCATCGATCCATACCTTCTTTCCGTTATACTTTAATTTTATCATAAGCTTTTCCACCTCTGCCTTTACCTTGGACGGCTGCATATCTAAGATCTCTCCAATCTCCTCAAAGTATTTTCTCTTCCCGCTGAGTCCATAGTATAGATCCAGGATCTTTATCTCTGCCGCTGTAAATTTATTGGCTAAATTAGATACCGACATCAGTTTTTCTACCTTTGCCAGCTCCATATCTATCTCGGCAATACTCTTATATACCTCTGCTTCCTCCCTGTCTTCTTTTTTTATCAAAAATCCATATTCATTGATCTTCTGTAAATTTTCAAATTCTTCCATATCCATATTTAAAACTCTCTTTATCTCTGCCTCGTATGTCTCTTTTATTTCTGAATTGATGATTTTATTTTCCGACTTATATACTTCTACCTTCATATTTTTAAAGTAAGCCACTATAGGTGATTTCAGTTCTTCAACAATCAGCTTGTTACTTTGAATCATCTCATATTTTATCCAAAATCCCATATATTCTGAAAAATCCATAAAACAGTCCGGATCATAGTTATCTATGGCTTTTATTATTCCCATAAGACCGTCTTGAACTAACTCTATATAACTTGTTCCTACTTTGGAATAATAAAGAGCTGTCTTAGCCACTAATTTTAACGATCCTTCCATGAGAATTTCCCTGGAAGAGATATCTCCATCCTGAATATTTTTTATTAATTCTGATATTGTTTCTTTTTTTATAGATTTTACAGAGGATAGTTCCCTCAGATAATTCTCCACAGTATCTTCATAAAAATTTCCTATATTTTTTCTATCGAATTTTTCAACCCTTCCACCTGTCTCATCTATTTTTTTTCCCTCTAAAGTTAATATTAAACTCTTAAATTCATTAGGAGTAGAAGTTTCAGCCATCACTTCAAAACTTCTCATATCTATGATATCCCCTATATTTTTAATGTCTTTAACATCTTTTTTCATCTTCCCAACTCCAAATATATTTTTTTAGTATTATATATAATACCAAAGATTTTAAACTCTTTCAATTAATTTAAAATTAAATTAAGAGGCAGTCCGATAGGAACTGCCTCTTAGTTAATCAAGCATACTAGATATGCTCTAAATATACTTAATTTTTATTTTTTAATTAGCAGTTTGCATTAAAATCAAATTTAGCTAACCCGCCTAATGATGTTTCTTTATATTCACTCTTCATGTCCAGACCAGTCTGCTTCATTGTAAGTACTACCTTATCAAAACTAACTGTATGCTGACCATCTGTAAATAATGAATAGTTAGCTGCATCCAATGCTCTAACTGCTGCTGCTGCATTTCTTTCGATACAAGGAATTTGTACATATCCTCCCACTGGGTCACATGTAAGTCCTAAGTGATGCTCTAATGCCATCTCTGCTGCATATTCTATTTGATCTAAAGATCCTCCTAAGATAAATGCTGCCATTCCTGCTGCCATTGCACACCCAGCTCCTACTTCAGCCTGACATCCACCTTCTGCTCCAGATATAGTTGCATTTTCTTTGATTAAGTTTCCAATTAATCCTGCTATAGCAAGACCTCTTAAAGTCTCTTCCTTAGATAAGTTATGTTCTTCTTTTAGTGCATATAATAATCCCGGGATAATCCCAGCGGCACCACATGTAGGAGCAGTAACTACTCTTCCTCCCCCACCGTTTTCTTCCGATACTGCCAATGTATAAGCAAATATTTTCCCTAAATAACTAGTTCTTGAGTCATCTCTTCTGGCTTTTCTATAAAACATTTGAGCTTTTCTCGGGTATTTAATAGTTCCTGGTAATACTCCAGTCTTTGAAAGACCTGTTTTTACAGATTCTTCCATAGCTTCCCAAATTCTCTCTAAGAATGCCCAGATAGAAGCATCTTCCATCTCTGCTACATATTCCCATAATTCTTTTTGGTTTGATTTACACCACTTTATTACTTCATCCATAGTTGTCAATGGATAAATTCTATTTGATCCGCCTCTAGCTTCACCATCTTCTACGATAGTTCCTCCACCTACAGAGAAGACTAACCATTCTTTAGTTTCATTTCCATCTTTATCTACAGCTATGAACTTCATTCCATTTGTATGGAACTCATGAACGAATTCCGGCATCCAAACTATCTCCGTAGCTTTAGGCTTTAAAGTTTCTTCGATAACCCAGTCAGTTAAATGTCCCTTACCTGTAGCTGCCAATGATCCATATAATTCTACCTTAAAACTAGCTGCATCAGGGTTCTCCATTTTAAATCTCTTTGCCGCTCTTTCCGGTCCCATAGTGTGCGAACTAGATGGTCCATTTCCTATCTTAAATAATTCCTTTAACGAATCCATAACTGTTTCCTCCTAAGTTTTTTCTGAATTTCAAATAATTCAATAAAATAATTTTTTATACACTATATTATAACATAATTTTTATAATTTACAAACTTTCTTCCATACAAATTTTATAACACTGTACATTTATAAGCTGTTAAGAACTAAAGCAGTTCATTCTGTACTCCGAAAATCATAAATAGGTTTAGGAGGCACCCCTAAACCTATCATTATTTTGTACAATATCTTAATACGATATTCTTTTATATTCTTTTATATTCTTTTATATCCTTTTAGTTTTATACTGTTCCTCTAACTTCTGCAACACTTTTGATCTTAAAGTTTTTAAATACAAGTGATCCAATAAATCCTATTGTTAATCCAGCCACTGCACATAGTGCTGCTGCAATAGTTACTTTTAACGGGCTGTTAAATCCGTACATAACCATTAATCCTGCGATTGGTGTTGCTGTTCCTGCTGCATTGTTAATAAGTCCAAAGTGAGTTACGATAAGTCCTGCTATAGCTCCACCTACGAAGTTTGTACAATATACAGGAATTGGGTTAGCCGAGATTAAGTCAGCTTGTGTCAACGGTTCTACTGCAACTGCAATAGTAGTTGACTTATCTTTGAATATCTTGTGGAAGAATACTGCATTCATAAAAGATGATCCCATTACAGATAATGCTCCTATTGCCATTGGTAATCCTGTTAATCCTAACATTGCTGTAAGTGCCATTGAGCTAAGTGGTGCTGTTGCTACTACTGTGATTACTCCACCTAAAATAATTGCCATTATAGTCGGGCTTTGAGCTGTAGCTTGAGTAATTATTTTTCCGATGTTGATTAAAGTAGCGTTAACTAACGGGTCTGCTCCAATAGCCACTAATCTTGCTAATGGTGCTGCTATTACTATAACTGCTATTAGATCTATTCCATCAGGTATTTTTTCTTCCATCTTAGGTAAGATAAATCCTAATACGTATCCTGCAAAAAACCCTGGTAATATTCCGAATCCAGATACTGCACAACCAATTAATACTGCATATACAGGTGATGATCCAAGTGCTAACGCCACTAGAGTTGCTGCTGCTACTCCACCCATTCCACCAGATGCTGCTCCTAAATCTCTTAATATAGTAATTCCAAATAAGTCTCCTCCAACATAAAAGTGAAAAGCTTCTACTAAGAAACTAGCTGTTGCTGCTCCTGCTAATGCACCCATTGCCTTCATACCTTTTGGCATCTTTAAACTAAACATTGTGAATCCGACTAATACTAATAATAATAATACTATTCCTTTTAAAATTTCCATGATTTTTTCTTTCCTCCTAAATATTTTAATTGCTTAATGTTCAACATTCTTGTTTAACAACCTGATTAGTATAACATAAAATTCACTATTTTCAAATAAAAAAATCACTTTTCTGAATAAAAGTGTACTTTTTCCAAAAAAAAAACAATTTAATTAAACATAAAAGCAAAAAATTCACTATAACTTAACAAAATTGATGAATTTCCTTTTTATTTTTTCATTTTTTTGAATTCCAAGTATAAAACTTCAATTTTTAATATATTAGTTTTTATGATACAATGAAGTGTTAAATAAAATACAATGTTTCAAAATATTACGTTTTGCCTTAAAATTTGATCTATGCTCTATTTATACATAAATCACCTTAAAATTAAGATTCTTGAGATGAACGTAAAATATACATTAACATTTAATTTAGGAGGGATAAACCTTGAATTTAGGAGAGAAAATCAAATTTTTTAGAAAAGAACAAAAAATGACTATAAAGGACCTTTCGGGTAAAACCAGCCTGTCAGTTGGATTTATCAGTAATATCGAAAGGGGACAGAATAGTCCGTCTATCAGTAACCTTCAACAAATCTGTGAAGCTTTAGAGGTTAACCTCATGGAAGTTTTACAGGATGTAAATGAACAGTCTCCGATCACCAGGAGAACTGAAAGGAAATCTATCTTTGAATCGGAACAAGGAGATATCGCTATAGAAACCTTAACCAATGCTAACCACGCGTTAAATGGTATATCTATCACCATTTCTGATGATAATCAACATAGTGACTTTTCTTGGGGACACAACTATGATGAAGTAGGAGTTGTTATCGAGGGTAGCTTAGAAATTGAACTAAATAACAAACTTTACACTTTAAATGAAGGCGATTCTATCTATATTGAGAAATTCCAAGCTCATAAATATAGAAATCCTGCTAAAAAGAAAAATGTTACTCATTGGTTTTCTTTGAGAAACTAAAAAAAGAGCAATTCATAGTTAATTACTGAATTTAGTAATCAAAAAGAGGCACAACCCTTTGGGTCAGCCTCTTTTTTTTATTATTGTTATTAGTTTTTACACCGTTTTAAAATCTTCTAATTTCTTTCTTCTGCTGGGATGTCTTAATTTTCTCAAGGCCTTTACCTCGATTTGTCTGATTCTTTCCCTGGTTACTTTAAATATCTTCCCAACCTCTTCCAAGGTTCTTGGACATCCGTCATCTAAACCATATCTAAATCTTAAGACTTTTTCCTCTCTATCACTGAGACTGCATAATACTTCATTCAGTTGTTCCTTCAATAGAGTCTTATGAGTTTCTTCGTATGGACTCAGCATATTGTTATCTTCTACGAAATCTCCTAATTCACTGTCCTCCTCACTTCCTACCGGAGTTTCAAGTGAAATCGGATCCTGGTTCATTTCCAAAATAGTTTTTACCTTTTCAGTTTCCATTCCCAATCTATTACCTAAAATTTCAGGTGTAGCTTCCTTACCTGTCTCTTGCAGATAGATTCTGGCTTCCTTCTTTATCTTATTTATTGTTTCGATCATATGTACCGGTATCCTTATGGTTCTACCCTGGTCAGCTATAGCTCTTGTTATAGCTTGACGAATCCACCACGTTGCATATGTAGAAAATTTATATCCTTTGGCATGTTCAAATTTTCCAACAGCCTTCATCAGACCAATATTTCCCTCTTGGATCAGATCCAATAATTTAAGACCTCTATTGGTATGTTTTTTTGCTATACTTACTACCAGTCTTAAGTTAGCTTCTACAAGTTGGTTTTTAGCCCATTCATCCCCTTCGTCAGACCGTTTAGCTAATTCTATCTCCTGAGCATGCTTTAATAGTGGAACCTGACCAATTTCACGAAGATACATTTTTATAGGTTCGTCTACAGATACCCCGCCTACAAGTAAGTTTTTAGTATCCAATTCTTCTTCAGTTACTTCCTTTACTTTTTCAGGATCAAATTCAGAGTCATCTTCTAGAAGATCAGATTTTACTATCATTGATTTGGTTTTAGTCGTCTTAGCGGGTTTTTCCTTGGATTCAGCCTTTTTCTTCAACTCTTTTTCACTTACTACTTTTATCCCTTGATTGATCATCCCATTGATCAGGGTTTCTATTTTTTCTGGAGCAAAATCATCTTGAAGTTTACTGTTTATCTCCTCAAAAGACATAATCTTGTCTTCTAAAGCCTTCTTTATGATTTCACGGACCTTCCCATTTTTAATAAAATCTTTCATCTTGCCTCCTCAACACTCACAAATCAAATTTTCATAGAAATAAATTCTTTATAATTTTCCTCTAAATCATCTATCTTTATATCACCAATTATTTTTTCATATATTTTTTTACAATTTAAAAATGATTTTATATCATTTTTTTTAAAAAAACTCATTTTTTCATCAATTTCTTTTACGAACCACCTCTTATAAACCTCAATATAAGTATTTATAATATCGTCTTCATTTTTAGCAGAAAGCTCTGTAGATATATTGAGGATTATCTCCTCCTCTTCCTCTTCCAGCTTAAAAAAATTTCCACGCAGTAGTTCTTGTATATAGTTCTGCTCTCCATTTTGCTCTATTGTATCAAATATATTTTGAACAAAGGGAGAAGTTATAGTCTTATTTTTAAATCTTTCGAAATACTTTCTGTCTTTTAAACAAAGTTTCAGTGTTTCTAATTCTAATTCGTCTATTTTTAATGATTTTGTCTTTAACGGTTGTCTTTCTATTCTTTTAGGTACCACAGTATCTTCGTTGTTTAATATTAAGATTTTTTTTAATATTTCAACCTCTTTTTCCATCCCTAAAGATACCGACAATTTATTCAAATACAAGCTTTTTTCTAAATCAGTTTCCACAGATTGAAAAAATTCCTTAAATCTACCTATAAAATTTTGCTTTGCCATAAAATTGCTCAGGTCATATTCCCTGACGTAATAACTATATAAAAAATCAAAGATCTCCTTTGAGTTTTTTACAGATTTCAAAAATTCAGTCTTACCATATTTTTTTAAAAATTCATCGGGATCTTTAGCATTTTTCAGTTCTAAAACCCTTATATTAAATCCATATTTCTTTAAGACTAGACTGGCTTTTTCACTGGCTACCCTGCCGGCATTATCCATATCAAAAGCGATTATTACATTGGATGTATATCTTTTTAGGAGTTCAGCCTGTTCACTTGAAAAAGCTGTCCCCAAAGGAGCCAAAGCCACATCAAACCCATAGGCATGAGCTGCCAGTACATCCATATAGCCTTCCATTAGGATGGCATAATTTTTTCTCCTAATGCTGCTACCCTTATTTTTTATTCCATAGAGATTCCGTCCCTTATGAAATACCGGGGTTTCTGGTGAGTTCAGATATTTTGCAATTTCCTTTCTGTCACTCATAGTTCTGCCGCCGAAAGCGATTACATTTCCACCAGGTGAGTAGATTGGATAGATTATCCTGTCACGAAAGGTATCATAGTACCCCTTGTCACCACTCTTTATCAGACCTAATTTAGATAGGATCGGAGGATCATACCCCTTTCCTGTCAAATAATTGTATAGTGAATCCCAGCCATTTAAAGCATACCCTAAATTATTTTCCCTTATGAAATCAGGCTTCATCCCTCTGTTATTTAGATAGGACAGCGCTTCCCTTCCAGAATTAGAAAAAATATTTCCCTTGAAAAATGAAAGTGCTTCATCCAAGATCTTATAATATTTCTTATTTCTATCCTCTGAACTATTCCCACTTATAGGAGAAATATCTATATTATATTTTTTACTCAGCTCATAGACTGCTTCCCCATAGGTCAGCTTATTATATTCCATATAGAATTTAATAACATTTCCACCTGCACCACAAACAAAACACTTATATATGTTTTTTGAGGTACTTACCATAAAGGAAGGGTTAGTATCCTTATGAAATGGACAAAGACCTTTATAATTCGAACCTGTCTTCTTTAGATCGACATATTCGCCTATAACCTCTACAATATTCAATTGTGTTATAACCTTATCTAAATCTTCATTTCTAAATCTCATAAAAACACCATCTCAATTTATTTTGATACTACATTTCAGTATATCCCATAATATTCATTATTTCAAGTATTTTTAATACTATTTTGAATATTTTTGGTTTTACTTTAAAATTAATCAAATTTATATACTTTTAAAGTGAATCCATTAGAAGTTAATATGAGCCAGAGAAATTTCTCTGGCTCTTAATCTATAATTTTATTTTTATTATCATATAAATAACGGTACCAATACCAATGAAACTATAGACATAAGTTTAACTAAGATGTTTAACGATGGCCCGGAAGTATCCTTAAATGGATCTCCCACTGTATCTCCAACTACTGCTGCTTTATGTCTTTCAGATCCCTTGCCATCTCCATTATAGCCTGCTTCTATTTGCTTTTTAGCATTATCCCAAGCTCCACCGGCATTTGCCATCATGATAGCCATTAATATCCCTGTTACAAGTGCACCTGCTAATAATCCTCCCAGAGCTTCTACAGACCATAACCCCACAATTACCGGGGCTAATACTGCTAATAATCCAGGTACGATCATCTCTTTTAAAGAAGATTTTGTAGAGATATCTATACATCTTTTATGATCGGGTTTTTCTGTATAATCCATAATTCCTGGATGTTCTCTAAATTGCCTTCTAACCTCTTCCACCATCTCCATGGCTGCTTTACCTACTGCTGTCATCGTCAAGGCTGAAAATAGGAATGTAAGCATCCCACCAATGAATAATCCACCTATTACTTTAGGATTAGTTATATCGATTAGCAATGACCTTCCTGTCAGAGCTTCTATGGACTGTTTATATGCTGCAAACAGCGATAATGCCGTAAGAGCTGCCGATCCGATGGCAAAACCTTTTCCTACTGCTGCTGTAGAATTCCCTACTGCATCCAGTCTGTCTGTACAAGCTCTTACCTCTTCCGGTAAGTTACACATCTCTGCTATTCCACCTGCATTATCCGCTACTGGTCCATATGCATCTACTGCTACTACCATACCTGTAGTTGATAACATCCCAACTGCTGCAATGGCTATTCCGTAGAGTCCTGCAAAGTGAAATGCTGCCAAAATAGCTATTACTATTATTATTATAGGCGCTACAGTTGATTCCATTCCCACTGCTAATCCCTCTATTATACATGTAGCTGGCCCGGTTTTAGCTGCATCTGAAATCCTGTTTACTGATTTTCTGCCTGTATCGGTATATACACCTGTAAAATAGGCTATAATTAATCCGGCCACTAACCCGGAAACAATTGCATAGAATACACCCATTGGAATCCCCAGATATCTAATAACCCCAAAGGCTCCTAAAAGTGCTAGAACTCCAGAAATTCTGGTAGCCCCCTCTAACTTATGATAAACCTCATCCGGATTATCTGTCTTCACCGTAAATGTCCCGATTATCGAGGCTATAATCCCTACAAAGGCTATTAAAATCGGTGCTATAATCAGTGCCATTCTCTGTCCCGGCATAAGCCCGGAAAGGGTAGCTCCCAGTGCCATGGTAGCTATCATTGAGCCTACATATGATTCAAATAAATCGGCTCCCATCCCTGCTACATCTCCTACATTATCTCCTACATTATCTGCAATAGTTGCCGGATTTCTCGGATCATCTTCAGGTATTCCTGCTTCGACCTTTCCTACCAGGTCTGCACCTACGTCAGCTGCCTTAGTGTAGATTCCTCCACCTACCCTGGCAAATAAGGCGATAGACGATGCTCCCATTCCAAATCCTGTTATAATTTCCATATTTGCATCAAATATTATAGTCAGTGCTGATATCCCTATAAGTCCCAGCCCTACTACTGCTAAACCCATTACAGCTCCCCCTGCAAAAGCTACATCCAATGCCTTGGACAGTCCGCCGTCTCTGGCAGCTATGGCTGTTCTTCCATTAGCTTTAGTAGCTATCCTCATCCCTACATTTCCTGCAACTCCTGATGTAATTGCTCCCAATATAAAGGTAAGTGCCACATAGGGACTCAAAAATACTCCTAATAAAACTGCGACTCCTAAAACAAACCATACCAATACCTTGTATTCAGCATGTAAAAATGCCATGGCACCCTCTCTGATCGCTTCAGTTATCTCCTCGACTTTAACATCGTTAATCTCATATTTACTTACCTTTGAAGCGTAAAAATATGAAGCTATCAATGCCAACAGTCCTCCAACTACTCCCAACAACAATAAATTAACCATAATCATTTTCCCCCTATAAATTTTTGTTTCACCTAAGGTGTCCCTTGAAGCTCCTAACGTAATTTAAGTAAGTGATCTATAAGTATAATTTCGTTCAGTTTAAGTATAGTTTATATTTTTTCTTTTTCAAAATTATTTTTTTTAATTTCCTAGATAAAAAAAAGCTAACGCTTCTTCAACCCCCAGCCCCCATCTTGGGGGTTTTTGGTATAATAACTATTATGACTACTATTACACTTAAAGATATTCTTACCAACGACAACCTAAAAGCTTTTTTTAAG
>NZ_QUAJ01000012.1 GCF_003391055.1 Psychrilyobacter piezotolerans | reverse complement strand
CTTAAAAAAAGCTTTTAGGTTGTCGTTGGTAAGAATATCTTTAAGTGTAATAGTAGTCATAATAGTTATTATACCAAAAACCCCCAAGATGGGGGCTGGGGGTTGAAGAAGCGTTAGCTTTTTTTTATATACTTTTTACAAAAACAAAATGAATTCCTTATCCCATATATTTACTTAAAAAATATAATTTGAATGAGAAATAATAGTATTGTTCTGAATAACTAGTCGTCTAATAAAAAAAACAAAAACAAAATTAATGAATACTATAATGAAGCTGCAATGAATATAAAATAACACTACAAAATTGTAGTTGAATCAAATAAAAATGGGGGGGAGAGAGATGAAAGTTGAGAAGGTATTGAAAAGATGGTTAAAAAGAAAGGTTAAAATAACACAGGTTCTTCTAGTTACTTTTTTGATTACTGGATCTATTGGGTACTCACAGGTTATAACAGGAGATAGCGGGCAAATTATAATTAAAGATTCCAACACTACACTAAAAGTGGAAGAAAGTGGAAAGGTGGACAGCAGGGAAAAAAAATCTACAACCGATAATTTAGGTTTTGTAGGGGTAAAAGATGTGTCCGGGAATGGAGTCATAGTCAGATCAGATGTGGAAGGTGTGATTTTAGAAAATGTAGGGATAGAAAACATAGGAATAATTGCCGGGGGATTGACCAGTGAGGTAGGTAATAAACCACTCCTAATCCAAAAACAGGGGAATGGAATATATGACGGTGAAAGAGTATCTAAGATAGAGAACAGCGGGAAGATAGCAGGTGAGGTAAGTGCAAAGGGGAGTTTATTTGTAGATATAAGAGAAGAAGATTATGAAGGTGTGGAAGGACAAATATATAAGAGCGGAAATGGAATATATGGCGGGACTGTGGTAAATAATACAGGAACAATAGAAGGAGATGCGAATTCTGAGGGTGGGAAGATAGATGATCCGACTAAAGTCATTGTATATGCAGGGACTGACGTAGTGAGAAGTGGAAATGGTGTAGTGGGGGAAGTGGAGAAAAACAGCGGAGTAATAAGGGGAAATGCAGTATTAAAAGGTGGAGAAAGTATATTAGGGAAAGCTGATATAGATCCCACTGGGGATGAAGTATATTCATATGCAGATGTCAGTTCTGGTTATGACTACGGGCCTGATGATGAACTGGAAGGAAAAAGTGGAAATGGAGTATATGGAGGAGTCAAAAATAACAGCGGAGTAATAACGGGAGATATAGATCTACAGGGCGGCTTAGCGACTGCAAGAGCATTGAAATATGCAGAGGCAGGAGCAGAAGCTACAGCGACTAAAAGTGGAAATGGAGTATTGGGAGAGGTAGGAGAAAACATTGGGACAATAAGAGGAGATGCAGTATTAAAGGGTGGGAGTTCAATCGGTGTAGTGGATGGAACAGCAGAAGGAAAAGTAGGGGCATACGCTTATGCATATGCAGTGGGAAGTGGAAATGGGGTAGATGGAGGAGTCAAAAATAACAGCGGAACAATAACGGGAAGAGTGGATCTGGAAGGGGGAGCATTAAATGGAATAGATGTAGGTGGGGATGTAGGGGTCGTAGAAAAATCTACAGTAGTATTTGTATCTGCAGATATAGCAGAGGCAAGAGCTTATGAAGTTGCAGATGCAGATAAAAGTGGAAATGGAGTAGGCGGATATGTAGAGGAAAACAGCGGAATAATAAAGGGACGTGCAGTGCTAAAGGGAAGTTCAACAGGTGATGGAATATTTGCTGAAGCGGAAGGTAAGGAGGCATATGTTAGAGCAGATGCAGATGCATATGCAAACCTAAGTGGAAATGGAGTATTAGGAGGAGTGGGGAAAAATAGTAAAATAATAAAGGGAAAAGCATTATTAGAAGGAGGAAGAGCAGAGGGAGATGCCCAAAGGCAAAATTTTGAAGAAGGCAATGATGTAAGCCCTGAAATAGCTATAGTAGAGGCATATGCATCTGCCATTGCATATGAAAGTGGAAATGGAGTAATGGGAGGAGTGGAAGAAAACAGTGGCTTTATAAGAGGTAGGGTAATATCACAGGGGGGAACAGCTGCAAGTATGATAGAGGGAATAAAAAATGAATCGGATGTAAATTCGGATGCCACTGCAGACCTAAGTGGAAACGGTGTGGTAGGAAAGGTAGATACCAATAGTGGAATAATAAGAGGAAGGGCAGATTTACAAGGGGGAACAACCAGGGTTGATCTGACAGGACCGACAGGGGATTCTATAGTGAAATCAATTGCAGAAGCAGATGCATATGAAAGTGGAAACGGGATATTGGGAGATGCAGGAAAAAATAGAGGAATAATAGAAGGAAGTTCAAGATCCCACGGTGGTTCGGAAGATGGAACAATAAGTGGGAATAATTTGGTATCTGGTTGGGCAAACCTAAGTGGAAACGGTATATACGGGGCAAAGGCAGGAGAAAACAGAGGGATAATCAGAGGCCGGGTTGATCTGATAGAAGGCAAGGTCAATGGAACTGATGCAGGTTCAGGTTCTACATTCTCAGGAAATGGGATTGCCTACAATGGGGAGATTAAAGATTTTCCCAACAGTGGTCTTGTGGCAGGATCAAAGAGTGCAATAGCTGCTGTTTCAGTAAATAATATAGTGAATAACGGTGTCATGGCAGGGCAGGAAATTTATGGTGATGGACAAGATTCCATGGGAACTATGGATGAAACAGGGACAACAAATAACGGGGTATATGTAAGATTAAATACAGATGGTAGTGTAGTGAATGTAGAGAATTCTTCTGCCACAGGAACTATTGTTGGTGGCAGGGAAATAATAAATACAGGTTTAAAAAACAGTAATTCAGATTCATATGATACTTTTACATCGGATATATCCAACAAGATAATAAATGGAGCCGGGGTAGGAAGCGGAGTAATGACAGTAGATGGAACAGTTAAAGTAGAAAACTCCATGGTGAACGGATATGATAAGGCGGTTATATTGAATGACGGATCTTCTTTAACAGCTGTCGATACCGTATTCAACGGCGGAGGAGTTGGAGCCATCGAGGATAACGGTACTCCAGATGATATAACTGATGATTATGTGAGATATAATCCTATTATAGTGGGGAGTGACGGAGACAATGAATTGACCTTGGCAGGGAAAACGATATTAAATGGTGATATAGATGTGAAGGGTGGAATAGATAATCACCTTGTTATTGGAAGTCCGGTACAATTAAATGGTGATCTTTACGGGTCTGAAAATAAAGATAGTGAAGACAGGCTGGAACTTGGAGATAAACCTGTAGCTGGTCAAGAGAATGAAGAATTAATTATTAGCGGAAATGTAAAAGATTTTGAAAATATGGAAGTAAGGGGAGAGGTAACATTTACTGAAAGAGCAAAAATTGAAGGAGCTGAAAAGATAGAGATAAGCGATAATAGCACTTTGAATGTAAGAGTTGATACAGAGAAAACAGATGGTGATGGAAGAGTTACTGGTCATGCTCTCTATGAAAACAATCTAATTGTAGCAAGTGAAGAGGATGGAGCAGAGGAAAATGGAACTCTTAATATAGTTACTAGTGGAGTAGGAAGAGGAGTAGTTGTAGCTTTATCCGATACTCATAATAATAAAGTAACTATAGATGAAGATATTCAATTAAAAACAGATTCTATTATTCATGATGCAGTAATAGATGGAAATGGAGATATCGTAGTAGGAGTAGAGGATGATTTACCAGTAGATGGGGGTGGTGAAACATATTATGAAAAATTAGATTTAGTCTATAAAAGTATAATTTCAAGTGGAGATACTAATATAGATGCACTTAATCCTACTGTAGCTTCAGGGGCAGCAGATGCTGCCAAAGAACTTTATATTCTATTAAATGATATCTATGCAGCTAATCCGTATGGATATTCATTATATGCCTCTAAGGAATCTATGAAAACATTTAGTGAGACAGCATTGAACAAACCATTTAAAGCAGATAAGAAAAAATGGATGATATATGGTGGACCAATATATAATGATGATAAGTTTACAAAAAAACATAGTACATCATATGAAAATATTGAGTCAGAAAGATCAATATTTGGAGGTTATGGTTTGGCTGAATATGGTCTGTCGGATAAAACTTCAGCAGGGATTATAGTTGGAGGAAATAATAATAAGGTAGATATCTCCAACGGATCAAAATTAGATGGAGATAGTTTCTATATTGGAGCATATGGGAAAACAGAAGTTAGTAATTTTAGATTTATAGCTGGAGGAGGGTATCAATATACGGATTATGACAGCAGAAGAATAGCGGCTAATAAATATCAAGATCATAAATATGAGGAAAGTTATTCTAACAATGGATTTGATGCATATATCGGTAGTATATACTCATATGAATTTGGACAATCGTATTTTTTAGAACCAAAAATCAATTTAACTTATACTAGAATAAGTCAAGATTCGATAGATGAAGGAAATGAAGATCTTGCTATAGAAACAGGTTCAAAAACAGAAGATTATTTAGATGGAGAGGTGGGAATAGATTTAGTCAAAGAGATGAATTTTTATCAAGGTAGTGCAAAAATTAAAGGTGGAATATCTTATATACGTGCATTAACTGTAACAGATAAAAGTATTCTGACAGGGAATATGAAGGGTGGATCGGACTTTGATATCTTAATTACTGAAAGAGATGAGGATTTAATGAAGGCAGGCATATCATTTGAAGGAGAACAAAACAGTGGATTTATTTATGATGTAGGAGGTGGATATTTAGCAGGAAGTGATACAGATGATTATTATGTAAGTGTAGGAATAGGGTATAAATTTTAATTGGTTGAAGTTTAATAGGAGGAGATGACTGAGGTCATCTCCTTTTTTGTTTATATCTATAAAAGGAAGATGAAATAGAATTGGTATATAAAAAAAACTTTATGAATTTTCAGTCTCTGAGTCATGGTATTAAAAAGGCGGTGATAAATTGAAAAAAGAAGAATTTTTTAAAATAGCTAAAAATGATGAATATCAAATAAAAACTTTTAAAAAGGGTGAATTTATCTATACTTCGGGTTGGGATAGAAAGGTTGGATATATTTTAAGTGGAGAAGTATTAGCTTCTAAACATCTTTCTGAAAGGATAATCCTTTATCCAGTTGGATTTAAATCAGGAGAATTTATGGGGATAAATTTATATTTTTTTGATTCCAACAATGATAATTTTTTTGACTGCCTGGCTAAATACGATGATACGAAAGTAGCATTTTTAGAAAAAAAATTATTTGAAAGATTGTTAGAAAGAGCTGATTTTTTAAAGATGTTAATCTATGATAATGAGAAAATAATATTGAATTCAATAGGTTTGACAATGTTTTTAGCTTATGGTCCTTTAGGTTATTTTGCCTATATCCTGGATATAACAGCTACAGGGGATAAGGTTTTTTATGAAAGGTATTTAGACTATTGTGATTATCTAAATGTTAATAAAACAAGACTTTATGAGATAACCAATGAACTGATTGAGAAGAGAATTATCACCAAAGAAAGAAAATATTTAAAGATAATAGACAGAGAAAGGTTAAGGGAATATTTTGAAGGAAATAAAATATGAAAATTCCGTTTTTCGGAATTTAAAAATAGAGTGATATGTTATAATCACTCTATAAAAAAAAATAACATGGTTTATGGAGGGATGATGATGAAAAAAATTATAACAATATTGTTTTTAATGATGGGATTGGTAAGTTATAGTGGCGAAGCAAAATTAATTATTCCAAGAGGAACACCTTTGATGATAAAAACTATAGACACTATCGATGGATCCAGGCACAATGCAGGGCATAAATTTTCTGCAATATTAGAAGGGGATGTAGTTATAGGCAATAAAGTAGCTATAAAATCCGGGAGTAAGGTCTATGGTACGGTAGTCGAATCTGTTCAAGCCAGCAGGCTGGTGGGATCATCTAAACTAAGTATTAAATTAACTCAGGTGATGGTAGATAACAGATTGGTATATATAACTACGAACCAACTAAACTATATAGGGAAGCAAGGGTCAGGAGCAGATACAGCAGGGAAAACTGCCAGAGCAGTGGCAGTAGGCGGATTGATAGATGGCAGCAGTGGAGCTAAAACAGGAGCCAAAGTAGGATTAGGTGTATCTGTACTCACAAAGGGAGGAACTATAGGGATTCCTAGCGGAACATACCTGGACTTCACCTTTGATCAGGACGTGGTGTTATAAGGAGATGACTTAGGTCGTCTCTTTTTTTTGTTTAGATTTGTTATTAAGAAATCGAGGTGAGAATAAGAGTAATTCAAATTTTGTGGTATACTCTTACTAAATAATTTAGATATATCTGGGGAGGATTGAAGATGTTAAAAATTTTACTGGAGAGAAGAAGTATCAGGAAATATAAGGATAAAAAAATAGAAGAGGAAAAGATAAATCAGATATTGGCTGCCGGGAAAGTAGCTCCCAGCGGGAAAAATAAAAAACCATGGGAATTTGTGATAGTAGAAGATAGGGAAGTATTGAAAAAATTATCCATGGTAAAGCCAAAGGGGGGGTTATTTTTGGCAGAAACTCCTGTATCTATCGCTGTAATAGGCAATGAGGAAATATCCGACACCTGGGTGGAGGACTGCTCTATAGCATCGGCATTCATCCAGTTAGAGGCTTGTAATCAGGGCTTAGGGTCATGCTGGGTACAGATGAAAAACAGGTTTACCAAAGACGGAGGAGACGCTGAAGAGGCAGCCAAGGAGATCTTGGAAATACCAACTAACAAAAGACTGCTCTGCATAATTGCCCTAGGATATCCAGACCAGGAAAGACCTGCATATAAAGAGGAAGATTATCTGTAAGGTTTAACTCCTCCTTCTTATGGTTTCACGAGGTTACGAATATTATAAAATTCTTGTATTTAAAAAGAATTTCCTAAATGTAAAATCAGAGAAACCGAAGCAAGAATAATTGGAGTTGAGACCCTCTCCCCTTGTTGTCGGGTGTTTCACGACTATTAAAATTAGATCTAACTAAATCTAATTTTAAATGTGAACCCTCGTAGGGAGAAACCTATAGCAAATTTACTTCGTTTCTAGATTTGGGTATAAAATGACATTTTAAAAATTTAGTAAATGAAATATGAAGATAAAAGCTATAAAACGGACGACTTTAAAAATATAAATTTTTTAATTATTTATATTTTCTCTGAGGTAATCGATTCGACTTTTCCTTGAATTTTTCCGTTAGCTTTTCTTTCAAGAAAAAAGGTAACCCGTATCAAAGACGGAAACTTTGGAACCTTTTTCGAAGTTCATGATGGTCGGGTTCACGTTATAAAAAAAGAGCCACTCAGAATTTTTCTGAGTGGCTCTTTAGTTTTACCCTACCAATATATTTCTCAATAAACTGTGGTTTAATTCCCCTTCAAGGCTTAATTCCTTCAAGGTAAGAATTATACTCCTAACAGTCTGGAGATACTCCTGCGGTTTATCCTTAGGAGTGATAACCAGAAAAACTATATCCACTGGTTTACCGTCTGGTGAATTCCATTCTACAGGATTCTCTAAAAATCCACACACACAGGTAGTCTTACTCACATCATTTGTACGGCAATGGGGAATAGCAACTCCCTTACCCAGAGCGGTACTGGCTAATTTTTCCCTGGTCATAATAGCATGGGATATCTCATGGACATCTTTGATGAGATGTTTTTCATGGAGCAGCTTAGTTAACTGTTCTACGGTGTCATCTTTATTTTGGGCTTTAAATTCCCATATATTCCCCACTATATCTTCTATAGCAAAATGTTTTTTATCTTTTCTTCCCTTATTTTGCCCCCCTATAAATTTATTCCAGGCTATAAGGGTTCTCTCTGAAATCCATGCTCCTCCAATCTCAAAAACAACCAGAGCTGGGATAATGGTGTTGAAGATAAGTTCTCCTCCGCTATTTTTTAAGACAGTAGCTACTAAGATAGTTTCTACTGCTGCCATTCCGGCTTGTGGAAGCATGAGTTTTGGAAGACTGTTTGTTATCTCCTTTTCCTGACCTGTCATACGACATCCAACCCAAGTTCCGATAAGTTTTGCACTCCCCCTAACTACCAGATATCCTATAACAAAGACAAATGTTTTAGCTGAGAAAGTCTCTAACTTTACACTGGCTCCAATAAGGGCAAAAAAGAATAAATTTAATGCCGGCATTACATTACTTAACTGCAATGAATGGAAGATAGCATGGAAATGGTAGTTTGATACCAGGGCTCCTGCAACTACTGCAACTATTAAGAAAGGCAGATGAAAATGTAAGGCTGCAGCAGAACCCACGGCTACAACTCCAGCTACAATAAAGAAAAGCTCTATTGAAGGCATGGGACCGTAAAAACTTTCTACCTTTACTTCCAGTCCTTCCTCTTCATCTACTTTCCCGGGTTTCACAGTGAACTTTAAGAGTAAAAAAATCAGAACTCCGATCAATACAGCAAAGAAAAATTCCTTTATAACCTCAAAGGCAAGGTGGCCGAAAGACAGGTGTTCCCCGTTTTGCATCATAACCGCTATACCCAAAAATACCGAGAAGAAAATTACTTCGATAATATCATCCAGGACCACTATATTGGCTAAAAGATTTTTTAATTTACCCTCAACCTTTAATTTGTTCATAAGGACAAAGGTAAGAGCCGGTGCTGTGGCTATTCCGATGGATCCCACGATGGCTGCATTGATAAGCGGGAAATTAAAAACCTTAAAGAAAACTAAGGTAATAGAAACCCATGCAAGCAGAGCCTGGGTAAGACATATAATAGTAGGTTTTATCCCCATTTGTTTCAATCTGTCAAAATGAAGTTCCTCTCCTAAACTAAAGGCTATGAGCCCTAGAAAGAAAAATACAAAAAAATGACTTTCCTCAATTACATTACCATAGGTGGTGAACCCATGAGTATAGATATACTCCAATTTTTGAAAAATAGGCATAGAAGATAATCCTTCCTTTGTAGAAGCCCAATCGTGTACCAATGTCCATAGGTGAGGTCCAACCAGCATTCCACCTAAAATTTGACCTACAGTTTCTCCCAGTTTTACTTTTTTAGCAATTACTCCCCCTGTGTACGCTCCAAGTATCAGCATTCCAATAGCTAATATCTGGATTTTCATAAAGTCCATTTAAATCCTCCTAATAAAAAATAAACATATTGTACTATAATTTCACATTAATTTCAATGCATTTCGCGTAATTATGAAGCATTTAAAGTTTCCTTATTAAACATTTAAAGAATATAAAAATATATTTTGAATATCCCAATGAAAAAACTGTTATTTGAATTTATGTAATTTAGGAAAGAACGGTTGTTATATGATATAATTTTAATAAATAAAACGGTTTTAGAGGTGGAATAATGGATTATAAGATAACAGAGGAATACAAAGATACCAGAGTGGATAAGTTTGTCAGAAAAAAATATGAGGGACTAAAATTAGGAGAGATATTTAAATATCTCAGAACAAAGAAAATCAAGGTAAATGGAAAAAAAGTAGATGGTAAATACAGGTTACAGGTAGGAGATGTGGTGAATGTTTTTCTACGTGAGGGAGCTACTGTGGAAAAATCATTTATAGAGCTGACAGAGAAGGAGATGAAATATCTGAAAGCCGGAATTGTTTATGAAGATGAGAGGGTGCTGATATTTGATAAAAAACCAAATATGGTAATGCACAAGGGCAGCGGACATGATTACGGGCTGTCGGAGATGCTGAAAGCATATACAGAAAATATGAACTTTACCTTTGTAAACAGGATAGATAAGGCCACTTCCGGGATGATTATAGGGGCTAAAACCCTGCCGGTGGTAAGAGAATTATCGGAGGAGATCAGAGAGAGAAGGGTAGAAAAAAAATACTATATCCTGGTAGATGGAAAACCAAAGCAGAATAAATTTACCATTAAATCTTATCTGAAGAAGACGGAAACAAAGGTAATAGAACTGGATGAATATGAAGAGGGGGCTAAGGAGAGTATCAGTTACTTTAAAGTAGTGAAAAATGGAAAAGAAAGAACTCTGCTGGAAGGACTGTTGGGAACCGGAAGAACCCATCAGCTGAGAGTGCAGTTAGCCAATGAAAAATTGCCCATTGTAGGGGATATGAAATACGGGATCAGCAAGGAAAGTATGATGTACCTGTATTCATATTATGTAAATATACCTAAGTATAATATTGAGATAGAGAGGGAGATCCCTGAAAATTTTCTGAAGAAAATTTAAATAGTGAGGAGATATATATGATTTTTTTAAATAGAGCAGCAATTGAAAATATGATTTCTTTAGAGGAAGTAATGGATAGTGTAGAAGATGCATTTTTAGCCTACGAAAACAATAATTTTGAGATGCCGGACAGGATCCATGTGAACAATAAAGAAAATACACTTCTCTATATGCCTTGTTTCACAAATGAAATTTTTGGGACAAAATCTTTGACGATCTTCCCTAAAAATAGTCAAATAGGTAAGCCGGTTATAGATGGTTTCATGACTTTAAATGATCCTAATACCGGAGAACCCCTGGCTATGATAGATGGAAAGACTCTGACAGAACTTAGAACAGGGGCAGTAGGGGGAGTAGGAGCTAAACACCTTTCTGAAAGAAATTCCTCTACTTTGGGACTTATAGGTGCAGGAGTCCAAGGGTTTCAGCAAATACTTTTTATATCGAAAGTCAGACCCATAAAAAAAGTAAAAATTTACGGATCGAATATAGAAAAATTAAAAGATTTTTCCAGTCGTCTAAAAAAGAAGATTGATATAGAGGTAGTTATTTGTGGATCTGCAGAAGAGGTTTTAGAGGGAACTGACATTGTGATTACAGCTACCAGTTCAGAAAATCCTGTTTTGCCTAACAAAGCTGGACTTCTAAAAGGCAAAACTTTTATCGGGATAGGATCCTATAAGCCTACCATGAGAGAGTTTCCCAAAGAGATATATTCTCTCCTAGATAGAATATATACAGATACTTATTTTGCAAAGGAAGAATCAGGAGATCTTTGTTATCCCTTATCAGAAGGTCTGATTAAAGAAGAACAAATTCATACTATAGGTTCTTTTATGAGTAACAAAGAAAAAAAAATTGATGAAACTGTTTTTTTTAAATCGGTAGGGATGGCTCTTTTAGATATATATGTTGCAAAAACTATATATGAAAAAGCTGTTGGGTTAAATATAGGACAAAAAATAAATATTTAAAATATAAAATCAGTATAGATTGAAAGATTGGATGTACTGTAAATCTGTGTCAATACAGGGGGAAAAAGTTGAAGAATATAAAAAAAATATTAGAAAATACTGAATATAAGATATTAAATTCTGGGAAGGAGATGGAGTATACCGGAATGGAGTACGATTCTAGAAAGATAGCAGCAGGGAATATATTTGCTGCACTGGATGGAAGTGTGGTAGACGGGCATAACTATATAGAAAAAGCTATCTCATTGGGAGCAAAATGTATCTTGGTTTCTAAAGATGTAGAAATATTAAATAAGGAGATCACATATATTTTAGTGGAAGACTTGAGATTACATCTGGGGATTATAACTTCTAATTTTTATAACTGGCCCCAGAAAAATCTAAAGGTTATAGGAGTAACAGGTACCAACGGTAAAACAACGATTACCTATATTCTGGATGAAATATTAAAAAATACCATGAGGATAGGGACGGTGGAGTATAAGATAGGGGAGGAGATAATACCGGCTCCTAATACAACCCCGGAATCGCTGGATCTGGTAAAGATGTGTAAAAAAGCTATAGAAAAAAATATAGAATATCTGGTGATGGAGGTCAGCTCCCACGCCCTTGAGATGGGAAGGGTAGAGATGCTGGATTTTGATGCTGGGATATTCACTAACCTCACTGCAGAACATATGGATTACCATAAAACAATTGAAAATTATTTTCTGGCTAAGAGAAAATTATTTACTAAATTAAAAGATAGTCAGTGCGGGGTATACAACGTAGAAGATATCCATGGAAAGAGGTTGCATGATGAATTTGGCGGAATAGGTTATGGTGAAGATACGGGGAATTTAAGAGGAAAGATAATAAGTGTAGACAACACTACCCAAGAGATAGAAGTAATCTATTGTGATAAAAGCTACAGGTTGAAGAGCGGCCTTCTGGGAAGGTTTAACCTTATGAATATTTTAGGAGCTATTGGTGGAGGGATTCAGTTAGGGCTGGATATGGAAACTATCATTGAAAGACTAAAAGGATTAAAGGGTGTTCCAGGCAGATTTGAAACTGTAGACAGAGGACAGGATTTTATGGTAGTTGTGGACTATGCCCATACAGAGGATGCACTGAAAAATATTTTGACTGCTCTAAATGAGATAAAGAGAGGCAGAATCATAACTGTATTTGGATGTGGAGGCGACAGGGATACTACCAAAAGACCCAAGATGGCAGAAACAGCAGAATTACTCAGTGATTTTGTGGTATTGACGTCGGATAATCCGAGAACTGAAGATCCGGAATTAATCTTAAACGATGTGGAAAAAGGATTTAAGGGAAATAAAGATTATATAAGGGTAGCTGACAGAGAAAGGGCTATAGCAGATGCAGTATCTATGGCAGATAAAGATGATATTATCCTAATAGCAGGGAAGGGACATGAAGATTATCAGATAATAGGCAGAGAAAAGATTCATTTGGATGACAGGGAAACAGCTGGAAAATATATTGAAGAAAGGCTGAAAAAAGGAAAAAAAATCTTAGTGTAACTCTTTATCTCATTTCTTAGTGCTGAAGGGTTTAATTTTAATAATCTGAGATAATTTGTGTGATCTGCGGCAAAAGAAAGTTCAAAAAGTCAGGTATGAGTCTGCGTCAAAAAAATTAATTAATTATTAGTCTCGCCATAGGTGACAAAGGGGGAAAGATGTTTTTACTGCAAAAATTTATATCCAATATATTAATATCTCCTGGGATATTTATAATTATTCTGCTTATGATTTTTATGATGAATCTTCGTAAAAGATCTGCGGTAAAGGGAAATTTTTTGTTACTGGTCACAATAACAGCTATCTATTTATTATCTATAGAACCGGTAAAGGATATGGTAGTACAGCCCCTAGAAAAAAATTATCCTCCCATAACCAGAACTCAGCTGGAGGAAGCGGACTGTTATGTGGTCTTGGGAGGAGGAATCTACGATAATGCTCCCAAAAGTTTATCTTCTGTAACTGGCAGTCCAGGCAAAGCAGCATTATTCAGGGTAGTTGAGGGAGTGCGTCTGTATAAAAATTATCCTAAAAAGATAATAATTACAGGTGGAATAGTGTATAATGGAGAAAAATCAGAGGGAAGGATATATAAAGAGCTCATGGTGGACTTAGGAGTTCCCGGCACCGATATAATAATTGAGGGAAGGAGTAAAACAACAGAAGAAAATGCAAGGTTAACAAAGGGTATAATGGAGAAAAACGGATATAAAAAAGCAGCTCTGATAACTTCTGCCACTCATATGAAAAGATCAAAATATACCTTTGAAAAATACGGTGCAGAAGTAATACCAGCTCCTACAGGATATGTATCCAGGTATAAAGGCAGCTACGGGATGGACAGTTATTTCCCCAATGCCGGTAATTTTGTGGATATCAGGAGTGCAGTGTGGGAATATATTGGATTAATATTTTATAAGATAAAATCTTAGGGGCAATTCATGAATTGCCCGTACTTTAGGCGATAAGGAGGAATAAATATGTTGATGAAAGAGGTAAAATCGGTAAGGATAGCAGATAGATTTGAAATAGGCGGGAATAAAGGTAAATTTACACTCTTGGCAGGGCCTTGTGCCATTGAAACTGAGGAGATGAGTATCAGGGTAGCCGGAAAGATCAAAGAAATATGCGACAGGTTAGGGATAAATTATGTATTCAAGTCATCTTTTGATAAGGCCAACAGATCATCGATCCACGGGTTTAGAGGAGTGGGGATAGATGAAGGATTGAGAATTCTGAAAAAAGTAAAGGATACCTATGATATACCTGTGATTACAGATGTACATGAGCCTTGGCAGTGTGAAAGGGTCGCAGAAGTGGTAGATATGATACAGATACCTGCATTTTTATGCAGGCAGACAGACCTATTGATGGCAGCAGCCGAAACCGGATTACCTGTAAATGTAAAAAAAGGCCAGTTTTTAGCTCCCTGGGATATGAAAAATGTGGTCAATAAGATGCAGGAAGCTGGAAGTGAAAACTTTATGTTATGTGAAAGGGGAGTAACCTTCGGATACAATAACTTTGTGGTAGATATGAGATCATTTATGGAGATGAGAGAATTTGGATATCCTGTGATCTTTGATGCTACCCATTCGGTACAAATTCCAGGGGGACAGGGGACGTGTACAGGTGGAAACCGTGAATATGTATTCCCATTGATGAGAGCAGCCCTGGCTGTAGGAGTGGATGGAATATTTGCAGAGGTACATGAAGACCCGGACTGTGCTCCCTGTGATGGTCCCAATATGCTGAAATTAGAGGATTTAGAGGAAATATTAAAGGTGGCATTGGAGATAGATGGAATAGTGAAAAGATAGAAAAAAACCTCCTAATTTTTAGGAGGTTTTTAAATACTAAAGATATTTTGATTTTTTTTTATCTAATTTAAATTTAATTTAACTTTTTTGACCTTCACAATAAGACTATCTATATGATCAGCCATGGCTTTTTCGGCAGCTTCGGGATTTTTCTCGATTATGGCATGGGCTATATTTTTATGTTCTTCTATGGTTTTCATACCCAAATTTTTTTCTATTTTTTTTAAGGCCGGTGTAAACCTGGTGTCTTCCACTACCATTTGGAGCATGAGTTCCAATATCTTATTCCCTGCAAGGGTGGCTATATACTTATGAAATGGAATATTATATTCATATTCGGTGAGATTTTTTACCATTTTTTCGTGACTCTCTATAATTCTCTTAAAATCTTTTTTTGTTTGAATATTAGATTTTGCAGCGGCAAATTTAGCCATCTGGCTTTCAATTACTTTTCTGGCTTCCAAGGCCTCCAAGAGTCTGTCTATTTCCTGTATATTCAGAGCACTTAAAAATAATTCTCCTTTTTCCCTTCTGTCTTTTTTTCTCTGAAGATTATTTAAGTAAAGTTTTCCCTTATCGGTTATAACCCTTCCCCTATACCCGTCTTTCAAAGTAAAACCAATATTATCCAAATCGAAAAGAATTCTCCCGATGGTGGCCTCACTGATATTTATCTTTAAATTTTTAAGTTCCCTTTTTATTAAAGAAGCCCCTGTAGGTTTTTTATGTTTTTCAAGGAGTCTCAATATAGAGTAATCGTAGTTTATTTCATCATTATTCACTTTTCTTCACCTCGATTTATTTAATTCTATTTTAATTATACTTCCATTTTATCTAAAAGCAAAATTTAGCTACTCATCTATGAGGGGTGTTCTAAATCTGCAGAACAAGATCCTTGGTTTTAAAACACTTTAACTGGATGCCACGGAAATAAAGGGGCAAAAAAAGTCGATAAAAAAGTATTTCTTAAACAATAAAAATAAAAATTATTTTTAGATTGCTTTCACAGATAATCTCAGCCATATACTTAACTTGTAATCATTTTATTAGTTAGATAAAAAAGGAGGTTATAAAATGAGGATAATTGATCATCCTATATTAGGTGAGGAAAAAAGAAAAGAATATGTCACTATTTATTACAACGGGAAGCCCTTAAATGCTTTGGCAGGTGAGACAATAGCGGCGGCTCTTATGAGTGCAGGAATAAGAAAATTTAGAAAAACTCCTAAATATAAGAGGGATAGAGGAGTTTATTGCGGGATAGGAAGGTGTACAGACTGTGTTATGGTAGTAGATGGAAAACCCAATGTCAGAACTTGTGTAACTCCTGTAGAAGAAGGAATGAATGTGGAAACACAGATTGGATATGGAAAGGGGGAAGAGTAATGAAAGAAACTCAGGTTGTAGTTGTAGGGGGCGGCCCTGCAGGTCTTGCTGCAGGTATAGAAATTGCAAAATCCGGGGGTAAAGTTACTGTTTTGGATGAAAATAAAAAACCCGGGGGACAGCTTTTTAAACAGATTCATAAGTTCTTTGGTTCCAGGGAACATCTGGCAGGAACCAGGGGATATGAGATAGGAACAAAACTTTTGGAGGAAACGAAGGAATTGGGAGTGGATGTTATACTGGATGCTCCTGTTTACGGGATATTTGAGGGAAAGACAGTGGTTTACTCAAAAGACGGGAAACAGCATCAGATAAAAGGAGATAAAATCATCCTTGCAACAGGGGCTACAGAAAATACCCTTGCTTTTCCAGGATCTGATCTCCCCGGTGTTATGGGGGCCGGAGCCGCTCAAACAATGATAAATGTAAACAGGGTACTTCCTGGAAAGAAAGTTCTTATGGTCGGATCAGGGAATGTAGGATTAATTGTTTCCTACCAGTTGATGCAGGCCGGTGCCGACGTAGTTGGATTGGTGGAAGCAGCTCCAAATGTAAGTGGATACGGTGTTCATGCTTCTAAGATCAGCCGTGGGGGAGTTCCTATTTATACTTCCCATACAGTAAAAAGAGCCATGGGAGATGGGGAAGTCAGCAAGGTAGAGATATGTGAACTGGATGAAAGATTTCAAATGATTGAGGGGACGGAGAAAATTTTAGATGTGGATACTATCTGTATTGCTGTGGGACTCAGTCCTATGTCTGAAATAGCCTGGACTATTGGCTGTGACTTTACGTTTATTCCTTCCTTTGGGGGACATGTGCCGAAACACAATGAAAATATGGAGTCTACTCTTCCGGGAATATATGTTTCAGGAGATATCTCGGGAGTAGAAGAAGCAAGTTCTGCCATGGAAGAGGGACGTCTTGCCGGTATAGCGGCTTCAGAGGCTTTGGGACTGTATAGTGAAGAGAAAGCCAGAGAGCTTAAGGGCCAGGTATGGAAGAGATTAAACACATTGAGAGATGGAGAATTTGGTGAAAAAAGAAAATTATCTAAAAAAACTCAGATAAGTAGATATATGGAGGATGCTAATGAATAGAGGAGTAAAGTTTACGGGAGTTCCTTCCATGGAGGAGATAAAAGCCTGCCCAGGAACTCCAAGTGAGGAAAGATTTGAAAAAGGACCTGTTGTAGCAATAGAATGTGTTCAGAAGATACCTTGTAATCCCTGTGAGGCTGCCTGTCCCTTTGGTGCAATAGAGGTGGGGAGTTCGATTACAAACCTTCCTAAATTAGACGAGGAAAAATGTATAGGGTGTGGGATATGTATTCCAAAATGTCCCGGACTGGCGATCTTTAAAATTCATAAAAATTACAGTGAAAAAACATCCTTGGTGGAATTTCCATTTGAATATCTGCCTCTTCCTGAAAAAGGAGACCAGGTGCCCTGTGGGGACAGGTTTGGAAAATATATTGCTGACGGTAAAGTATTGGGTATAAAAAATGATAAAAAAAATGATGGTACAACTCTTATCAGCGTAGAAATTCCAAAAGAATATTTTATGGAAATAAGAACCATCTGTAGGGGAGGGGAAAGATAATGTGTGATGATAAAGTTTTTGTATGCAGATGTCAGGAAGTAACGGTAGAAGATGTAAAAGAAGCTATAAAAGACGGGGCTACAACTGTAGCCGGGGTGAAAATAAGAACTCATGCTGGAATGGGTCTCTGTCAGGGAAGAAGCTGCGGGAAGATCATTGCCAGAATGCTCTCCGAAGTAGAATCTCCGGAAAAAATAACTCCAGGTTCATCCAGACCCCCTGCAAGGGTAGTAAAAATAAGTGAATTTTTGGAGGTGAAATAAAAGCTATGAACGATAAAAATATAAATGATGCAGATGTAATAGTAATAGGCGGAGGTGTAATCGGTACTTCCATAGCCTATAACCTCTCTAAGAGGGGAAAAAAAGTAACTCTCTTGGAAAAATATGATCATGCCAGAGGGGCATCGGGTTCCAGTGACCAGCTGGTATTGATGCAGTCTAAAAAACCAGGGGTGCATTTAGCCTTAGCTCTTGAAAGTTTAAAGATGTATAAAAATTTAGAAGAAGAGCTGGGGGAGCCTATCCACTTCAGACAAAAAGGCGGTATGATCCTCATTGAAAATGAGAAAGAGATGGAAATAATGAAGGGATTTGTGGAAAAACAGAAAAAAACAGGATTGGATGTTGATATTATTTCACTGGATGAGGTGAATAAACTTCAGCCTGGAATTTCCCAGGATATTATAGGAGCCACTTACAGCCCCATGGATGGAGAAGTGGATCCTATAGCTTTAAATATAGCCTTTGCAAAGGGAGCTAAGGCCAACGGAACCAAGATAATGCTGGGAACCGAAGTAAAGGATATAATAACAGAGGGTAAAAAAGCAATAGGGGTAGAAACTTCAAAAGGGAAATTTTATGCTCCTACTATAATTAATGCAGCCGGCGTATGGGCTCCCCTTTTATGCGAGAAATTAGGAATAGAAGCTCCCATAAAACCAAGAAGAGGGCAGATCTGCATAACCGATGAAGTGGATTATTTTATAGATATGCCTATTCTTTCGGCAAAATATATGATGGCAAAACATAATCCGGATCTTTTAAAGGATGCTCCTGAAATGATTGCAAAATTAGGAATAGGACTTGCTCTCAGCCAGTCTCCGAAGGGAAACATCATGTTTGGAGCCACAAGAGAATTTGTGGGTTATGATAAAAATGTTACCTATGAAGGGATCGGAGAGGTAATCAGAAATGCAGTTACTTATTTTCCCCAGTTAAAAGATATGAGTATAATAAGAACTATGGGAGGATTGAGACCATTTACTCCAGACGGTCTTCCCCTCATCGGATGGACTGAGATAGAGGGATTTTTCATGGCTGCAGGTCATGAGGGAGACGGAATTGCCCTGGCTCCGGTAACCGGAAAAGTTGTGGCAGATCTTATCATGGATGGGAAAACATTCGTGGATATGTCGGGCTTCGATCCAAATAGGTTCCAAAAGTAAGGTGCTAAAATAAATTTATTCGAATCATTGATGATTAAAATAATTATTAGGAGGTATTTTTATGGGTCGTATTTTTTATATTGTTCTAGCTACGGCAGTAGTGCTCCTGGGAAGTGGGGCTATATCGGTATATATAGGAAAAAAGTTTAATACCAGTGAAGACTGGGATGTGGGGGGGCGTGCACTTCCCCTATATGTTACTGTAGGTTCACAATTTGCAACCGTTATGGGGGGAGGAATGCTGGTAGCCCACGTAGGATTGGGATACAGCAGCGGTTGGGCGACCCTCACCTATGGTCTGTTTTTGTCAGGGGTAATGTTTATACTGAGTTTCTTTGCTCATTGGCTGAGGACCCAGGAATTTACAACTATCCCGGATATTTTGGAAAGATTTTATGGTAAGAGCAGGGCTCTTACCTTAGTGGCTGTATTAGCCACTATAATAGTTCCCTTTGGCTGGATTTGTACACAGTTAGTGGCAGTTTCAAAATTATTTTCAAATTTATTGGGCGTATCGCCGGTTATATTGATAATTATCTTTGCAATGATCAGTTTACTTTTTGTTCTTCCGGCAGGATTAGCATCGGTAGCCTGGACAGATTTTATCTTCAGTTGTCTAATGATTGTGGTATCTATCGGTTCTCTTGTGTTTGCATTTAAGATGGGAGGAGGGATCACCAATATTTTTGCTCATCTTCCTGTGGAGACAAAAGCCTTTCCCCAGAGTATGACCTCGGTAGGCTGGCCAACCATATTACTCTGGATGTTTGCAATCCTTCCGGGAGGATTAACCAATCAGATGTATTATCAAAGGATAGGTGCTGTTAAGAATATAAAGGACGCTAAAAAAAGTCTCATATATAGCGGATTATTAATTTTATTTGCTGAATTTTGGGCGATTTATTTAGGGTTCTCAATCAAAAGTATGGCACCTAATCTGCAGCCGGAGATGGCATCGGCATGGTTTTTAAATAAATTACCCATATGGTTTTTAGCAATATATTCGGGATTTCTTGTAGCGACTATTATCTCGACTATAGATAGTGCCATCCATACAGTTGTGGTTAATTTTACCACAGATATTTTAGGGAAGGTAATAAAGACGGATACCATGAGTTCAAAAAAACGTCTATATGTTTCAAGGGTATTTGCAGTAGGTGTAACAGCTGTGGCTGTTATTATAGCCATAATATTCCCAGAAGCATTAAAACTTTTAGTTCTTACCTATGCATTTTCAGCTTCGGTATTATTAGCTCCTATATTTTTAGGTTATTTTTATAAAGACTCAAATTTTTTAACTGTTCAAGGAGTAATAGCAAGTATGAGTTTTGGATTCTTGGGATGCCTGTCAGGATTTTTATTAAAAACAACTATACCATATGTAGTTATAGGAATACTCAGTTCATTTATTTCATTGATTATTGTGAGTAAGTTTACCAAAAGGGAATCTGAAGTGGCCGAAGAGGAGGCTAATTTTTAGTACTGGATAAGATTTAAAGGATGTAATATTTGTAGAATTGGATTTGTTGTTAATATCATATTATACAAGATAAAGGAGTGAGTTTAAGTGGGGATTAAAAGACATAATACAAAAAAAAGGATGAGTCATGCAGTGATTCATAATGATGTGGCATATTTATGCGGGCAGGTTCCAAAGGATGAAACCCAGGGGATGGCAGAGCAGACAAGAACAACTTTGGAAAAGGTAGACCAGCTTTTAGCTGATATAGGAAGCCATAAGAGCAAGATTCTTTCGGCTACGGTTTATATTAAAGATATGAACCAGTTTAAAGAGATGAATGAGGTCTGGGACAGCTGGGTAGAGGAAGGAAGTGCTCCTGCCAGAGCCTGTGTAGAGGCGAATATGGCCAGGGAATCTCTCTTGGTAGAAGTATCTGTTATAGCTGCTGTATAGCTCTTATTGAAAAAAAACTGAAACCTCCTGATTTTTTAGGAGGTTTTTTTTGACCGCTTAAAGAGGAGCTTTGTGCTAAAAAATGAGTTTTTAATGTTTTTATGAATGAAATTAATATATATATGAAAATTAAAAAAATCTGAAGTTATAATATTAGAGTTCCCGTAATTTTTATGGGAACTTTTAATATTAAGACTCAACTATAGCTTTTTAAAAAATAATGATGTATACTATTATTGTAGTACATTTAAACAATATTAATGAAAAAATTATTAAATGGAGGGGGCTGATTTGATAAGACCATTGAACAAAACAACTTTGTCTGAGGAAGTTATAAAAATAATTTTAAATAAGATTAGAAAAGGGCAGTGGCGTCCTGGAGACAAGATTCCAGGGGAAGTATCTCTTGCAGAATCCTTCCAATTAAGTAGAAATAGTCTAAGAGAAGCATTAAAATTTTTAGAGCTTTCAGGAATTCTTCATTCAAGAGCTGGAAAGGGAACATTTTTAACAGAAGATGTTTTAAAGAGTCTTCATAGAATGGAATTAATAGAAACACTAAAAAACGACAGTACATTAATAGAGCTTATAGAAACAAGGCTTACAATTGAACCACAGTTAGCTTATTTTGCAGCCGAGAGAATGAGCCCTGAAAATATAAAAAAATTAGAAAATTCTTTAGAAAAAAGTAAAAAAGCTATCGAAGATAATACCTATACTACTATGATGGGCTGGGAATTCCATAAATTCATTGGGGAAGCAGCTGATAATAAAATACTAAGCAACTTACTAATTTCTATAACCGAAGAATTAAAAGATAGTAGATTTACTTATGCTCATGATATTATTAGCTCTGAAGCTCTTTTAAAAGAAATCGAAGATCATGAGATAATACTTGAGTACATAAAAAATAAAGAAGCTAAAAAGGTTAAAAATTATATATATGACCACATAAATAACCGTCTGAATTGGTTAAAGAAACAAGTAAAAAAATAGCGGATTTGCTAAATTTAGTGTAAATTTAAATGTGATAAAATAACCTAAAAAAGAAAGCTCCTTATCATTCTTCAACTGTTGCGTTTTCAACTCCCGTATATTAATTTCTATGGGACCTTTTTACTTTATATTGACACAGCATTTAGGTATATTGTATTTTCAACAGTTAGAAAAACTAAAAAGAAATTAATGATGGAGAGTATAAGATATGTAACAACTTTTTTTATTTTTATCTAAATCTTAATTCCTAAAAAATTAAAAGACTCTCAGAATAAATATTCTAAGAGTCTTTTTTCACATTTAATTATAAATCTTCCTAATACCTGATCACAGCCCATAAAAGATCATCCTTGGAATATGGCATATATAAACAACCTCGGATATACTTTTCCCGGTTCAATTTGCAGGGGAAATATCTAGCGGTTATCCCTATAAGATTTTCTATTTAACCTGCAATTTCAAATAACTCGCATTCTAAAAAGTGCATTTTGATCTAATCAATCGACCTGCCCTTTCCTTAATCATATTTAAATTGTTGCACCAGAACCGAAATAAGTATCATTGCCTGGTTCCTTTAATAGGTTTTTTTTGGATCGTTAATAAAAATAAATTTTTTTTTTAAAATAAAAAAAAGGATTTTTAAACATTAGTGCTAATATAAATTTAAAATAGATTGTAGTACAATTAAACAATGCTTCAAAAATAGTATTTAAGTACCTAATTAAATTTATGTTCATAATGTATTACAATAGCAGGAGGTGATTTCATGAATCCAAGTATAGCATTAGTGCCAATTTAAAATAGATTGTGGCACAACTGAACAATACTTAAAAATAGTATTTTAGTGTCGAACTGAATTTATATTTAATTATAATATATAATATTAAAAAATAGCAGGAGGAAATTTTTTACCAACTTATGTTGTTGTAGGAACCTCAAGAATATCACTCGTAATTTAAAATTAGAAAATGAATAGCAGGTATTTTTTTTTAAACAGTTTGATTGTAGTACAATTAAACAATTAAAGGAGGTAAAAATGATTAAAAACATTAATTGGTCAATTGTCGGTGGTGGAAATGGAGGTCAGTCTATGGCTGGGCATTTAGGGGTTAAAGGATTTCCTGTAAAACTTTTTGATGTAAATGAAGAAGTTGTTAAAAAGATTAATGAAAAAGGAGGGATAGATGTCAGTGGAATTGTAGAAGGTTTTGGAAAAGTTCAGATGGCAACCACTAACATCAGAGAGGTCATAGAAGATGCTGACTTTATCATTGTTGTTTTACCGTCTTTGTATCACAAGGATATTGCTAAAGCATGTGCACCACATCTAAAAGATGGTCAGATAGTTCTGCTCCATCCAGGTTCTACTTTTGGAGCTTTAGAATTTAAAAAGACCCTTATGGAAGAAAACTGTAAAGCGGATGTAACAATAGGAGAAGTAAATTCATTATTATATGCTTGTCGTGTAACAGAACCAGGAAAAGCTCATATTTTTGGAATTAAAAACTATTTATTTGCTGCTGCTCTCCCAGCAACAGAAAATAAAAGAATGCTGGAAGTATTAAATACAGCTTTTCCACAATTTAGAGAAGCTAAAAATGTGATTCATACCAGTCTAGAAAATTTTAATGCTATGATGCACCCAGCTCCAACTCTCCTCAATACATCAAAGATAGATTCAAAAGAAGATTTTTTATACTATCATGAGGGTATAACCCCTGTGATTGGAGAATATATAGAAAAGATGGATAAAGAAAGAATTTTAATAGGAAAAGCCCTGGATATAGACATTATTCCTATGAAAAAATGGTATGTGGATATGTATGACTCTACTGGAGAAACTTTAAGTGAATTATGTAAGAATACTAAGGCATATAATGGAATAATAGGTCAAAAAACTCTTATGACAAGATATGTACTGGAAGATATTCCTTATTCTTTAGAGGCAATGATGTCTATGGGAAAAATGGTAGGAGTAAATGTAGATAGAATGGAAACTATTGTAAACCTTGGAAAATCCATTTTGGGAGACGACCTTCTGAGTGATAAGCGGACAATGAGTGCACTAGGATTTTCAGATTTTTCTAAGGAAGAATTATTAAATTATGTAGAAAATCTATGAAGGGATCGGAGAGGTAATTAGATTAAGATAATAATTAGGAGGTATTTTTATGGGTCGTATTTTTTATATTGTTCTAGCTACGGCAGTGGTGCTCCTGGGAAGTGGTGCTATATCGGTATATATAGGTAAAAAGTTTAATACCAGTGAAGATTGGGATGTAGGGGGGCGTGCACTTCCCCTATATGTTACTGTAGGTTCACAATTTGCAACCGTTATGGGTGGCGGAATGTTGGTAGCCCATGTAGGATTGGGATACAGTAGCGGTTGGGCAACTCTGACCTACGGTATACTTTTATCAGGAGTAATGTTTATACTGAGTTTCTTTGCTCAGTGGCTAAGGACTCAGGAATTTACAACTATTCCAGATATTTTGGAGAGGTTTTATGGTAAGAGTAAGACTCTTACCTTAGTGGCTGTATTGGCCACTATAATAGTTCCCTTTGGCTGGATTTGTACACAGTTGGTGGCAGTTTCAAAATTATTTTCAAATTTATTGGGCGTATCGCCGGTTATATTGATAATTATCTTTGCAGCTATCAGTTTACTTTTTGTTCTTCCAGCAGGATTAGCGTCGGTAGCCTGGACAGATTTTATCTTCAGTTGTCTTATGATTGTGGTATCCATAGGTTCTCTTGTATTTGCGTTTAAGATGGGAGGAGGGATCACCAATATTTTTTCTAATCTTCCTGTGGAGACAAAGGCTTTTCCTCAGAGTATGACATCGGTAGGCTGGCCAACCATATTAATCTGGATGTTTGCAATCCTTCCAGGAGGATTAACCAATCAGATGTATTATCAAAGGATAGGAGCTGTTAAAAATATAAAGGACGCTAAAAAAAGTCTTATATATAGCGGATTATTAATTTTATTTGCTGAATTTTGGGCAATTTATTTAGGATTCTCAATCAGAAGTATGGCACCTAATCTGCAACCAGAGATGGCATCGGCATGGTTTTTAAATAAATTACCCATATGGTTTTTAGCTATATATTCAGGATTTCTTGTAGCAACTATTATCTCTACTATAGATAGTGCCATCCAGACAGTTGTGGTTAATTTTACCACAGATATTTTAGGGAAGGTAATAAAGACAGATACTATGAGTTCAAAAAAACGTTTACATATTTCAAGGGTGTTTGCACTAGGTGTAACAGCTGCGGCTGTTATTATAGCCATAATATTCCCTGAAGCATTAAAACTTTTAGTTCTTACCTATGCATTCTCAGCTTCGGTATTATTAGCTCCTATATTTTTAGGTTATTTTTTTAAAGAGTCAAATTTTTTAACTGTTCAAGGAGTAGTAGCAAGTATGAGTTTTGGATTCTTAGCATGTCTATCAGGATTTTTATTAAAAACAACTATACCATATGTACTTTTAGGAATACTCAGTTCATTTATTTCATTGATTGTTGTGAGTAAGTTTACCAAAAGGGAATCTGAAGTGGCTGAAGAGGAGCTTAATTCTTAGTACTAGATAAGATTTAAAGATATGAAATATTTGTAGAATTATGATTTATCGTTAATATAATATTATACTGTGTAGAGGCAAATATGGCCAGGGAATCTCTCTTGGTAGAAGTATCTGTTATAGCTGCTGTATAGATCTTATTGAAAAAAACTGAAACCTCCTAATTTATAGGAGGTTTTTTCAATTTAAGAAAAAAAGAAGAGTTTTGTACTGAAAAATGATTCTTTGATATTTTTTATGAATGAGAGTGTGTGTTAATTATATAAGAGTGACTAAAAATAAACTTTGTTTTCAGTTACTCATATATTTTTACTTATGAAAACTTAAAATTTAATAGGGGAAAATAATTAAAAAATAAATTAATTTTTATTCATATAAAATATTATGAAAATTAATTTATTGTGCACAATCGTGCTAAAAAAATGTTACAAAAGTTCGTATTTGAAACTATAAAGTTACAAAAAATGCGATTTTTTAAAAACTATTAATTTTGATTATTGGAATTTTTGTGCTATATATATAGTTATATGTATCGCTAATGATATATATAGCTAAGCAAAATTTAATAATAAGGGAGGAAAGAATGGGAAAGTTTATTTTTAAACGATTGGGTCAAATGTTATTCACACTGTATATAGTTATTACAGCGACTTTTTTCTTGATGCACGCTATTCCTGGGGGACCTTTTACAAGGGAAAAACCGTTACCGCCAGCAGTAATAGCAGCATTAGAGGCCAAATTCAACATGAATGCACCGCTCCATATACAATATTTCGACTATATGAAAGGGGTGTTTAGTTTTGATTTCGGGCCTTCGTTTCAAAAAGTAGGAGTAAACGTAATTGACTTAGTAGAAAGCGGATTACCGGTATCTGCAAGGATGGGAGGAACTGCTGTATTAGTGGTGCTCGTAATAGGTATTCCCTTGGGGATAATATCTGCTCTGAAGCAAAATAAATGGGAAGACTATGTGGTAACTGTTATAGCTACTTTAGGGGTGACAATCCCAAGTTTTGTAATAGCTACTTTGATCATATATATATTTAGTGGAAAATTGGGGATCCTGCCATCTTTCGGGCTTACTTCCTGGAAACATTATATCGGACCGGTAATAGCTCTTTCTGGATTTTCTTTAGCTTTTGTATCCAAGCTGACCAGATCATCTATGTTAGAGGTGTTGCAGCAGGATTATATCAGGACGGCCAGGGCCAAAGGGCTGTCAGAATTTGTAGTAATAGGAAAACATGCTCTTAAAAATGCATTATTACCAGTAGTTACCTATGTGGGGCCAATGATAGCAGGAATTTTAACTGGATCATTTGTTATCGAAAAAATCTTTGCTATACCTGGAATGGGAAAATATTTCGTAGAAAGTGTAGGAAATAGAGATTACACAGTTATCATGGGAGTAACAATCTTTTATGCAGGATTTTATATAATTATGGTATTTTTAGTAGATATCATCTATGTGTTGATAGATCCTAGGATTAAATTACATGATTAAGGGGGAAGGTATGGATAAAAGATGGGAAAAAGCATCGGAGGAGACCAAAGGTGAGAAGAAGATAAGACCCAGCCTTACATATTGGCAGGACGCTTGGAGAAGGTTAAAACAAAATAAACTATCCATGATAGGCTTAGTGGTAATAATTTTATTGTTTATAATAGCAATTTTTGGACCTATGATATCTAGATTTAGTTATGAAGACCAGGATCTGAGATTTGGAAATATAGCTCCTAGATTTGATATATATGAAGTGGATAAATCCAATTATATATATGTACATCCTGAATATAAGTTATTTACTGTAACTTCTGACGGGGAACTGTTAGAATCATTGAAACCTGTTAAAAATGACATGATGAATTCACAAAAGATCTATGAAGTAGACGGGAAAAGGGTAGTATTGGATTATAAAAACGCTAAATTAGCTATGAAAAATCCAAGTATTCAAAAATATAAAATATTGGTAGACAACAAGGAAACAGAAGTATTAAAGAGGGTTTTTAATAAAACTTATTTCTTCGGGACTGATTCCCACGGAAGGGATCTCTTCATAAGGGTACTCTATGGAGCTAGAATATCACTTACAGTAGCAATAGTAGCTACCCTGGTAAATTTCTTTATTGGAATCTTTTATGGAGGAATAGCCGGATATTTAGGTGGGAGAGTAGACGCAGTAATGACGAGAATAATGGATATAATAAGTACAATTCCATTACTGCTGTATGTAATTTTACTTATGGTAATCATTGCTCCAGGATTAAAAACAATTATAATAGCCATGGGAATTACCTTCTGGGTTAGGATGGCAAGGATTGTAAGGGGGCAGACCTTAAGTATAAAACAGCATGAATATGTTATGGCTGCAAAAACTCTAGGAGCCAAAAATTTTAGGATCCTCAGCAGACACATCATACCAAATGCAATGGGACCTATCATCGTATCACTGACTATGATGATACCAAACGCAATATTTACAGAATCATTTTTAAGTTTTATAGGGCTTGGAGTAAGTGCACCTCAAGCATCGTGGGGAACCTTGGCCAGTGATGCCTTGGCAGGAATAAGAACTTATCCATATCAATTACTTTTTCCAGCAATGGCAATAAGTATAACAATGCTTGCATTTAACTTTTTAGGGGATGGACTTAGAGATGCGTTGGATCCGAGATTGAGAAAATAGGGGGGAAACATGGAAAAATTAATTGAACTTAAGGACGTAAAAACTTCATTTTTTACCCACCTAGGGGAAGTACAGGCTGTAAGAGGTGTAAGTTATAGTTTAAATAAAGGAGAAGCCTTGGGAATTGTAGGGGAATCAGGAAGTGGAAAGAGTATCACCTCTATGTCTGTAATGGGACTGCTGCAATATCCGGGAACTGTAAAAAGTGGTGAGATAGTATTCAAAGGGGAAGATCTCTTAAAGAAAAATAAGAAAGAGATGATGAGTATAAGGGGAAATGAGATAGCTATGATATTTCAGGATCCAATGACCTCATTAAATCCTGTATATACTGTAGGGGACCAGATTATGGAGGCTATTAGAAAACATCAAAACCTGTCTAAAGCTGAGGCTCTGAAAAAGGCCATTGAGATGTTAGAATTAGTAGGAATACCTGACCCGACAAAAAGGATAAACGCTTATCCCCATGAATTCAGTGGAGGGATGAGACAAAGGGTAATGATTGCCATAGCTCTTTCATGTGAGCCGGATCTGCTTATTGCCGATGAACCAACCACAGCACTGGATGTTACTATCCAGGCTCAAATATTAGATCTTATGAAGGAACTGAAGGATAAATTAAATACATCGATAGTACTCATAACCCATGATCTGGGGGTAGTGGCTGATGTCTGTTCCAGGGTATTGGTTATGTACGGGGGACTTATCATGGAGGAAGGAAAGGTAGAGGATATCTTCTATAATCCAAAACATCCATATACAGTAGGATTATTAAAGTCTATCCCTAAGATAGAACATAAAGAAAGGCTGGTACCCATAGATGGGACACCTCCAGATTTATTACACCCTCCAAAGGGATGCCCATTTGCAGCAAGGTGTGAACATGCTATGAATATATGTATGGAGGAACGGCCGGAATTTTTCAACTGCGGAGAAGGGCATAAATCTATGTGCTGGTTACTTCATCCAGATTCTCCTAAGACGGAATTAAAGGGAGGGGTAAGATAGATGGAAAATAAAAATGACAATACTCTGATAGAGATAAAAAATCTAAAAAAATATTTTTCTAAAAATAAAGGTTTTTTCAAAAAAAAGATGCAGCATCTAAAAGCTGTGGATGATGTTAGTTTTCATATAAAAAAAGGTGAAACTTTTGGACTGGTAGGGGAGTCAGGATGCGGGAAATCTACAACTGGAAGAACTATAATAAGGCTATATGATGTAACCGGCGGGGATATAATCTACGATGGTAAAAATATAAGCCACCTTAATGAAAGGGAATTAGAGCCCTACAGAAGAAAGATCCAGATGATCTTTCAAGATCCATATGCGTCACTGAATACCAGGATGACAGTAGGAGATATCATAGGAGAACCTCTGGATATCCACAACCTGGCAAAGGGTGAAGCGAGGCAGAAAAGAATATATGAACTATTGGATACAGTAGGGCTCAGTAAGGAACATGCCAGCAGATATCCCCATGAATTTAGTGGAGGACAAAGGCAGAGGATAGGAATAGCTCGTGCACTGGCTGTAGAACCAGAATTTATAATCTGTGATGAACCGATCTCAGCACTGGATGTATCTATCCAGGCTCAGGTGGTAAATATGCTGGATGATTTACAGAAAAAATTGGGATTGACCTATCTATTTATAGCTCATGATCTGTCCATGGTAAAACACATCTCAGATAGGATAGGGGTACTGTATTTAGGAAAGATGGTAGAAATAGCAGAATCAGATCCTCTCTATGATAAACCTATCCATCCATATACCAGAGCACTGCTTTCATCTATACCTATCCCAGATCCAGAATTGAATGCCAAAATGGACAGGGAAATATTAAAGGGAGATGTACCCAGCCCACTCAATCCGCCTAGTGGATGCAGGTTTAGAACCAGGTGTAAATATGCAGAGGAAATCTGCAGTGAAAAGGAACCATTGTTAGAGGAAATAGCTCCTGGAAGGTTTGTAGCTTGTCATTTTTCCAGACAATTTTATGATGGCACAAAAAAATAAAGGATTCTATAGAAGTAATAGGTATAATGACTTATCGTTTTAATGATTAGTTTTTTTTAGTAACAGCGTTTATCAATTTATTTGAGGAGGAAATTTATGAAGAAAATCTTTTATGTAGTGACACTTCTGATGGCAGTATTACTGACTGCTTGTGGAGGGGAAAAAGAGCAGCCTAAGGAAACGGATACAGCAGCAGTGGAAAAACAAATGGAACAGGTAATGACATTTAACTTAGGAGCAGATCCAAAATCTGTGGATCCTCAACTGAACTCTGCAACAGATGGTGGAATAGTTGTAAACAATACCTTCGAAGGTCTTATGAGGGTAGATGCCAATGGAAAAGCTCAGCCAGCAGGGGCAGAATCTGTAGAGATTTCAGATGATAAGATGACTTATACATTCCATCTTAGAAAAGATGCTAAATGGTCCGATGGAAAACCTGTAACAGCAGCAGATTATAAATATGCCTGGTTAAGAGCATTAGACCCGGCAGTAGCTTCTGAATATTCATTCCAACTTTACTATATCAAAGGCGGACAGGAGTTTTTTGAAGGTAAAGGAACTAAAGAGGATGTAGGATTAGAAGCAGTGGATGACCATACCTTTAAAGTAACTTTAAAAGCTCCTACAGCATACTTTTTAAACCTAATCACTTTCTATACATTTATGCCGGTTAGGGAAGATGCAGTAGTTCAAAAACCTGAAGGATGGGCAAAGGATCCTAGCATAACACTTTCAAATGGGCCATTCAAGATTTCTGAATACCATATGAATGATAAGGTTATCTTAGTTCCAAATGAACACTACTGGAATAAAGACAGTGTTAAATTAGACAAGATCGTTCTGACAATGATAGTGGATAGTGGAACAGCATTAACAGCTTATGATAACAATGAAATAGATGTTTTAGGTTCTAACCAAGTGCCTGTACAAGAAATTCCTAAGAGACAGGTGGAAGATCCAACTTTCCATATAGTTCCATTTTTAGGAACATACTACTATATATTTAATGTAAATAAAGCGCCAACTAACGATATCAATGTAAGAAAAGCTCTTACTTTAGCTATCGACAGGGAAGAGATAGTAACAGAAGTAACAAAGGCTGGGCAGCAGCCAGCTACTGGATTTGTTCCAACTGGATTAGTGGATTCAAAAGGAAATGACTTTAGAGCAACTGCAGGAGATTACGGAATTTCTACTACTGCTGATGTTGAAAAAGCAAAAGAATATTTAGCTAAGGCCGGATATCCAAATGGTGAAGGAATGGCTCCAGTTGAGCTTATCTATAACACAAATGAAGGACATAAGGCAATTGCAGAAGCAATTCAAGAGATGTGGAAGAAAAACTTAGGAATCGAAGTTAACTTAGTAAATCAAGAGTGGGCAGTATTCCAAGATACTAGACATGTAGGAAACTTTGAAGTGGCAAGAGCTGGATGGATCGGGGACTACAACGACCCTATGACATTCTTAGATCTATGGACTTCTTACTCTGGAAACAACGATGCACAATGGAATTACACTAAAGGAGATTTCCCTGAGAATAAGAAATTTGATGCATTGATCGAAAATTCAAAGGTAGCTCAAGGTGAAGCTAGAGATAAAGATCTTTATGGTGCCGAAAAAATCATGATGGATGAATTAATCACTATGCCTATCTACTACTATACAGGTGTAATCATGGTTAAAGATAAGGTTAAAAACTGGGAAAGAGATATTTTAGGTACTTGGTACTTTGGAAATGTCGAAATAATAGAATAGAAACTCTTCCTTCCTATTGGTCTCCCGATTCACGAGTATTAAAATCAATTCTAATTAGAATGAATTTTAAATGTGATACAAGGAAACCAAAGACAAGTGGAAAAGTATAAACAAAAAAGCCTCCTAGAAGTATTCATACTTTTAGGAGGCTTTTGTTATTTAGAAAGTTAAAATTTTTATGGATATATTAAAGAATTTGAAAGCTTAGATTGTGCCTAATTGGATGGAACGTCACGTTCCTAAAAAAAATTGCCTTAAACCATGGTTTAAGATGTATACTCAATGTATAGGAAATTAAAAGGTTTTGAATTTATGAAGGGTTAATTCATGAATTAACCGTACAAGGAGGAAAAGATGTTAAATTTTAAATTTTATAACCCAACAGAGATTGTATTCGGGAAGGGTCAGATGAAGCAGTTGGATGGTTTGGTACCGAAAAATTCCCGTGTACTTATCACATATGGCGGGGGATCGGTAAAGAAGTTTGGAACTTTGGACAAGGTGATAGATGAGTTAAAAAAATCAAAGAGGGAAGTATTTGAATTTGGAGGGATAGAACCCAACCCTAAGTTTGAGACTCTGATGAAAGCTGTGAAACTAGTAAGGGAGGAGAAGATCGATTTCATCCTGGCTGTTGGAGGAGGTTCCGTTATGGACGGGACTAAATTTATAGGAATAGCTTCCTGCAAGGATGAGTATATTGGAAAAGAGGAAGAGTTATTAAGCTTTGGGTTCAGAGGAGTTCCTGTGGAAAGGACTATTCCATTTGGAACTGTGGTAACTTTACCGGCAACAGGTTCAGAGATGAACAATGGAGCAGTAATAAGTCATGGAAAGGATAAGCTGGTTGTTTCCAGCAGTAAATCATTTCCAATATTTTCCATCTTAGATCCTGAGCTTACATATACTTTACCTAAAACTCAGATTGCCAATGGAATTGTAGATACATTCATCCATACAGTGGAACAATATGTTACCTATCCGGTAGATGCTAAGTTCCAGGACAGGACTGCTGAGGGGATTTTGCAGACATTGATAGAGATAGGTGAGGAAACTATAGAAAATCCTACCAACTATGAGGCCAGGGCAAACTTGGTATGGTCAGCTACAATGGGGCTCAATGGGCTTATTGGTGCCGGAGTACCGCAGGACTGGTCGGTACACATGATAGGACATGATTTGACAGCAATATTTGGAGTAGATCACGCCAAGACCCTGGCTACGATCCTGCCTGCTACCTGGAAGGTAAGGAAGGCTGAAAAGTTCGAAAAACTCCTACAATATGCAGAGAGAGTATGGAACTTAAGAGAGGGAAGTGATGAAGAAAAGGTGGATTCAGCTATCAAAAAAACCGAGGAGTTTTTCCATAGTTTAGGTATTACAACTAAGCTGTCAGATCATGGAATAGGGGAAGATGATATAGACAATATTATCGGTTCTCTAAAATCACATGGGATGGTAAAATTATCAGAAAGGGGAGACCAGACTTTGGAGATAACAAGGGAGATTCTAGAGGAAGCACTGTAAAATAAAAATATTAGTATAAAAAGAGGAGATAGCGGTCAGCTATCTCCTCTTCCATAATAAACCCTACATTCCCTGGCTGGCAGCCATAAGAAATGGAACGATTTGTTTTTTTCTTGAAACTACACCATCCAGCCAGGCAGTCCCAGTTTCTAATTCTACATTAAATCCTTTTTCTACTAATTCGGTAGAATTTCCCAATGCAAGAATTTTAGAACCGTTATTAACTATATCGGTCATAACCAGCAGGAATAAGTCATAGTTATTTTCATCTATCATCCCATTCATAGCAGATTCCAGATTTTCTCTATTATTAAGTAACCCGTCTATATCAACGGTATTGATCTGTGCTACAGCAGTCTGGAACTTACCCATAGAAAATTCTTTCATATCCATAGTTATAATCTCATCAGGAGTTTTATCTCCCAAAGAAGTCCCTGCAATGAGCATTTCCATCCCGTATTTTTCATAGTCCAGATCTGCAATGACAGCCAATTCTTTGGCAGCTTCTACATCTTTTGGTGTGCAGGTAGGAGATTTGAATATCAATGTATCCGATAAAATAGCACTGAGCATAAGTCCGGCTATGGTTTTATCAGGGGTAATTCCTTCCTCTTTAAATAATCCGTAAATTATTGTAGAAGTACAGCCAACAGCTGAGGCTCTGATCATAAGCGGCTCAGAAGTTTCAAAGTTTCCAAATTTATGATGATCTACTATTTCCAATATTTTAGCAGTTTCAATCCCGTCTACCGATTGAGAGTTTTCATTGTGATCCACTAAGATAACTTCATTTTTTCCGAAATTCATAATATGTTTGGATCTAATAGTAGAAAATATAGTTCCGTCTTTATTCACAACCGGGAAGTTAGTTTGAGAAGAGTCTTTCATAATATCCTGGATATCTTCTATAAAATCAGTAGTTTCAAAATGAAAAAAGTTTTTATGTTTTAAGATAGCCTTTACAGGTACCGATTGAGAGATCATCTTAAATGTTTTAAAGATTCCCTTATTAACCCTGACAAGGGGTATATTTATATCGTAATCAGGGATCTCATCATTTTTATCTACGCATAAAAATATGATTTTTGCCCCGGCTTTTTCAGCATTTTTGATATGTCCTGAAAAAAGTGTAGTGATTACTACATCTCCCTTAGAAATTTTAGCTAATTCAGAAACTCCTCTAAGTCTCCCCTCTATCTTACCTGCCGGGTATACTCCATTGAGAACAACAGCATCATCCTTTAAAGTTTCCCAGACATTTTCAAATGTTGTTTCATAGTCAAGGAAAATATCTCTGGTACTCATCTCTAAATATGCATTTGCAATCTCCGATATATGGATCATATTTTCCAACTTATTATTTTTATTGACAACAGGCAAACTTGAATAATTTTCAGTAGTCATGATCTCCAATGCTTTTTGGATAGAGTCAGTTTCCTTTATTAATTCCTTTTCGACCTTAGTCAGGTCTTTGACCTGTGGTTTTATAGTAGTAAGCAACTGTGGTGTTGCTACATTAAAATGATTTAAAATAAATTCAGTTTCCTTGTTTATTTCTCCTAATCTGACAGCCTTTGTATTAAGTCCTAATTGATCCTTAAGGTTAGAATATGCAATAGCTGAACATATAGAGTCTGTGTCTGGATTCTTATGTCCAAAAATTAAAACCTTCTCCTTCATTGTTGACCTCCTAAAATTATAGTAAAATATCAGAAGCCTTACCTATTGCAGATAGAAGCTCCTAATTTACTGTGTTTATGTATTTTTTTAACCTAAATATATTACCATTTAAATCATTAAATAACAAGGGTGAGTTGTAACTAAAAACGAACAATGAGGCTGGGAAAAAGAGAGTAACGCCCCCTTTTGTTCCCCCTCTTAACATAAGTGGGGGAGGTAGATCTCTGGGAGGATAATATGACTCCTCCTTTTTATGGTTTCCCGAGGTCACGAATATTATAAAATTCTTGTAGTTAAAAAGAATTTTATAAATGTGAATAAGAGAAACCGAAGCTAAAGCCATCTTGTCTTTGTGGAGCAAGTCGCAATCGTCATTGTAGGAACAGTACTGCCGGAGTTTGACGACTATAAACTTCGGTTTTTAAACCAAGAAAAAAACTTTTGATTTGAAAATCTGAGGAATCTGCGACAGAAAAAAACTACTGTGCTATAGCAGTAGAAGTTTGTAAATTAGTGATGATTGGTGGCAAAAATTAGATTCTAAAGATTCCATCTTTAATCTAGCTTCTTTTCTTGCCACATTTAAATTTTATGATATAATTTAGTATAAAAAAGATATTTTGAGGAGACGAACAATGATGAAGGATAAAAAAAATATAAAAGCAGAGATAGAAAAAATAAGGGAAGAACTGCATAGACATAACTACCACTACTATGAAAAAAATGAAAGTTTGATCTCGGATGTAGAATATGACAATTTGTTGAAAAAATTAGAAAAATTAGAGGCAGAAAATCCTGAATACAGGACAGAGAGCTCCCCTACACTGGTGGTAGGAGGAGGGGTAAAAGACACTAAATTTACTAAAGTTACCCATAAAAAACCAATGCTGAGTCTGTCCAATACCTATAATTTAAAAGATTTAGAGGATTTTGACGGCAGGGTAAAAAGAATTTTAAATGGCAGCAGGGCAGGGGATGAAAATACCCAGGTAGATTATGCATTGGAATTAAAATTAGACGGGATTGCCGTAAGTATTCACTATGAAGACGGACGTTTAATCCAGGCTGTAACCCGTGGGGACGGAAAAGTCGGGGAGGATGTAACTGAAAATATAATGCAGATAAGATCTATTCCTAAATATCTGAAAGAAAGTGTATCTGTAGAGGTCAGGGGAGAGATTGTACTGCCTCTGGCTGAATTTGAATCATTGAATAAAAAAAGACTGGAATCAGGAGAGGAAGTCTTTGCTAATCCTAGAAATGCAGCCGGAGGAACCCTCCGTCAAAAAGATGCTGCCATTGTAGGGCAGAGAAATTTGGATGCCTATGTATACTATTTGGCGGACAGTGAAGAATTAGGATTTGAAACTCATATTGAAAGTATAAAATATTTGGAAGGACTGGGATTCAAAACTACAAAGGTCTATGATCTGTGTGAAACCATAGAAGATTTGGAAACCAGGATAAAATACTGGGAAAATGAGAGAAATAATTTAGATTATGAGACCGACGGACTGGTAATCAAGGTAAATAATCTAAGTCTGTATGAAGAGTTAGGAGCCACAACCAAAGCACCCAGGTGGGCTATCTCCTATAAATTCCCTGCTAAACAGGTGACTACAAAATTAAAGGACGTAACCTGGCAGGTGGGAAGGACAGGGAAGGTCACTCCGGTAGCGGAATTAGAAGCAGTAGAAGTATCTGGAAGTATGGTCAGACGTGCCAGTCTTCATAATTATGACGAGGTTATAAGGAAGGATATAAAAATCGGGGATACAGTATTCATTGAAAAAGCCGCTGAGATAATTCCCCAGGTTATAAAACCTGTAAAAGAGCTGAGAGACGGGACGGAGGAGGAGATAATCCCTCCTACAAACTGCCCTGTATGCAATTCCATCCTGGAAAAAGAGGAAGGGCTGGTAAATTTAAAGTGTATGAACCCCCACTGCAGAGCTAAGTTACAGGGGAAGATGGAGTATTTCATCTCCCGTGATGCCATGAATATAATCGGCGGATCAAAGATAGTGGAAAAATTTATAGAATTAGGTTTTTTAAAGGAGATAAGCGACTTCTATGAACTCCACCTGAAAAAAGATGAATTGGAAAAATTAGATAACTTAGGAAGCAAGAGTATAGAAAAATTACTGATATCCATTGAGGAAAGTAAAAAATTAGATTACTCCAAAACCCTCTATGCTCTGGGGATTCCATTTGTAGGGAAATTTTTAGGAGGTTTACTGTCTAAAGAGAGTAAAAACATAGAGAATCTGGCAAAGATGGAAGTGGAAGAACTGCTGGCTATAGACGGGGTAGGAGGGAAGGTAGCCCAGTCTGTATACGGGTATTTTAGAGATGAAGACAATATGAGAGTGTTGGAAAAATTAAAGGATGCCGGGGTTAATTTTGAGATTGAAGAGGTAGATGAAGGGTCTCATCTGGAGGAGTTTGTAGGGAAGACCTTCCTGGCTACAGGAAAACTGATCCACTTTAAGAGGCAGGAGATCAAGGATATCGTGGAAAAATTAGGGGGGACCAATATGTCCGGGGTATCTAAAAAATTAGATTATCTCATAGTGGGGGAAAAACCCGGAAGTAAGCTGAAAAAAGCTGAGGAGCTGGGCAGCGTAAAGATCCTCACAGAAGAGGAATTTTTGGAGCTGACAAAGTAGATGTTAGAAAAAAAAGGATGCATTTGCATCCTTTTTTTTAAAAAAATAGTATATTTATTTAACTTCAATCTGACCTGGACCTTGTACCTAAATCAAAAATTACAGGTTTTAATTCCTTTTCCCTGGCTTCGGTAGTGAGAATAAAAAGGATATCGCCGCTGAGTATCTTGGTGTTGCCCTTTGGAATGATATCGTAGCTTTCTCTTTTTATCTTTATTAAGAGGGAATCGTGTGGCCACTTAACCTTACTGACTTCCATCTCATCCAGCCATGAACCGCCTAAAATAGGGGAACTAAAGATGGTGGAGTTTTTAGAAAGTTCTTTTCGATGGATATCTTTATTTTTTTCTAGATTTTCGTACAGAACACTGGTGATTGGACGGATACCCATCAGTTCGGTAGTTATGTAGGAAACCATGGTAACTAAGATAAGACTGGATAAATAGTCAAAAGAACCGGTCATCTCCAAAAGGAGGATGTTCCCCGTAAGGGGTGTTCTCATAACCGCGGTAAAAAATGCAGCCATTCCCAAAACCATAAAGTACTGCTGGAGGTTTTCGTAACCATTCGAAAGATTTTCTAACCCCAAACCAAATAAATTTCCAGTTAAAGCTCCTAAAACTAAACTGGGAAGGAATAATCCCCCTGGAAATCCAGGGCCGTTACTGAGGATGGTAAATATCAGTTTTCCCAAGAGTAAGCCGGCTATGAGTTTAAATGAAAAGGTTTCATGGCCGGTTTTTAATATTAATTTATAACCTACCCCCTGTACATCTAAGATAAAGATCCCCACCGTAATAGAGACAGCGAAGATGACTAGAGATTTAAAAAGCGGGGTAAATTTTAACTGTAAATAAAATTCTTGAAATTTTAGGAGGTTGGTTGTAAAGAAGACCCCTAAAATACTGATTAAAATTGCAAATATAAATACAAAGGTAAAATTCTCAAACTGACTGAGACTATTTGGAATGATACCCTGAAAATCAAATAACCTGCCTTCTCCCAGGATGAATTGAGTGACAACCTGAGCAGAAACACTGGCCAGGGAGATACAAATTAGGAGTACAGGGGTAAGGTATTTGTGGATCTCCTCGATGGTAAAGATGATACCGGCAAGGGGGGAGCTGAAAGCTGCAGAAAGTCCGGCACTGATACCGCTGCTGATAAGAAATTTTTCATTTACATTGGAACCTTTAAAGATCTTCCTGACTCCATATGCAATCTGTGATCCCAGTTGGATAGAAGGGCCTCCCCTTCCGAGGGAGAGTCCGCTTCCAACACTTAGAACTCCCCCAATAAATTTATATATGAGTTCTTTGATCCAGTTGTACTCAAACTGCATGAGCAAAACGCCTTTTATCTGCGGGATACCGCTCCCCTTTATCATGGGATATTTTGAGATCAACCTATTGAGCAAAATTGCAATAAGGATAAAAGTTATTACGGTTATCCCGAGTAAATTAAGATCCCCTGAAGCAATCTTGGAAAAAGTATCTATTCTAAGGTTGGTCATAGAGGTAAGGGAAATACGGTAGGCAACGACCACCAATCCTGTTAACAGACCGATTAAAATACTTAACAGGTAAAGTTTCATATTTTTATTTTTAATTATTTGATCGAGATTATCGAATTTCATTTAGATTCTCCTTTTAAGTTTTAAAGATATAACATTATAACACAGGGTAAAGAGATGGATTAACAACCTTTTTTATAATTTTGTTTGAACTGTTGATTTGAGCCTGCTACCCTTTATTTTTAAAGGGTTAGGCCGTTTTTTTTTATTTGTGTTTAATTGACGGGTGATACTTTTGTATGCTATCATTAAAATTGACATAGTATAATGAAATCAAAGTTTTTTGGCTTTGAAAAATCAAAAATTGAGTGAGGTAATTACAGATGATCGGTAACTTAGTAAAGAAAATTTTTGGAACAAAAAATGACAGAGAAATAAAAAGGATTTTAGCTATTGTAGACGAGATAAACAACTTAGAACCTGAGATAAAAAAATTAGGAGATGAGGATCTAAAAGCTAAAACCATAGAATTTAGAGAGAGATTAGATAAGGGGGAAACTTTAGACGATCTCTTAGTAGAAGCCTTTGCAGTAGTGAGGGAAGGAGCTATAAGAGTCCTTGGAATGAGACACTACGATGTACAAATGATAGGTGGAGTAGTTTTACACGAAGGAAAAATAACAGAGATGAAAACAGGAGAGGGTAAAACATTAGTTGCAACTCTGTCTGTATATTTAAATGCATTAACCGGTAAGGGTGTTCATGTGGTAACGGTAAATGATTATCTGGCTACCCGTGACAGGGAATTAATGGGAAGATTATACAGTTTTTTAGGATTAACTTCAGATGTACTGTATAACAATATGCCTATGGATAAAAGAGGGGCAGCATACAGAGCTGATATTACATATGGAACAAACAGTGAATTTGGTTTTGATTATTTGAGAGATAACATGGTGTCTAGAGTGGAAAACAGGGTTCAGAGAGACCTTCATTTCTGTATTGTAGATGAGGTGGATTCAATCCTAATAGATGAGGCTAGAACTCCGTTAATCATATCAGGGGCAGCTGCAGATACTCAAAAATGGTATAAAATATTTGATGGAGTATCGAAGAAATTAGTCAGAAGTTATGAAACAGAAAAAATTAAGGATATAAAGAAGAAAAAAGAGATGGAAATTCCAGATGATGTTTGGAAAGATTATGAAGTAGATGAAAAATCAAACAATATAACTCTGACAGAAAAAGGAGTAGCTAAGATAGAAAAAGAATTAGATATTGAAAACCTGTACTCCCCTGAAAATGTAGAGCTGACTCATTATATGATGCAGGCTCTAAAAGCTAAGGAATTATTTCATAGAGATAAAGAATATTTGGTCAGAGATGGTCAAATAATTATTATCGATGAATTCACAGGAAGAGCCATGGAAGGAAGAAGATACTCGGATGGTCTGCATCAGGCTTTAGAGGCAAAAGAAGGGTTAAAGGTAGCCGGAGAAAACCAGACTTTAGCATCTATAACATTACAAAATTACTTCAGAATGTATGAGAAATTATCTGGAATGACAGGTACAGCCGAGACAGAAGCTACAGAATTTATGCATACATATAAATTAGGAGTCGTAGTAATTCCTACAAACAGGCCTATAGTGAGAATGGATAACCCGGATTTAGTATACAAAACACACAATGAGAAAACAAATGCCATAGTAGACAGAATTGAAGAACTTTATACCAAGGGGCAGCCTGCCTTAGTGGGAACAATCTCCATCGAAAGCTCCGAAATTTTATCTGAACGTCTAAAAAAGAGAAAGATACCCCATGAAGTGTTGAATGCTAAATTCCATGAGAAGGAAGCGGATATAGTAGCCCAGGCTGGTAGATATAAATCAATTACCATAGCTACAAACATGGCTGGAAGGGGAACCGATATCATGTTAGGAGGTAACCCGGAATTCCTGACTTTGGACGAAGTCGGATCGATAGATGCTCCTAATTATAATGAATTACTTGAAAAATACAAGGCTCAGTGTGCAGAAGAAAAAGTAAAGGTACTGGAAGCAGGAGGATTATTTATCCTGGGAACTGAAAGACATGAATCCAGAAGAATCGACAACCAGTTAAGAGGTAGATCGGGTAGACAGGGAGATCCGGGAGCTACAGAGTTTTATCTTTCGTTGGAAGATGAACTTATGAGATTGTTTGGATCGGAAAGAGTAGCAGCTGTAATGGATAAATTAGGGTTGCCGGAAGGGGAGCCTATTGTACATAGTATGATAAGTAAGGCCATTGAAAATGCACAGAAAAAAGTAGAAGCCAGAAACTTTGGGATCAGAAAAAACCTGTTGGAGTTTGATGATGTCAACAATAAACAGAGGGAAGCTATCTATGAAAGCAGGAATACAGCCTTGGAAAAAGATGATCTCAGTGAAACCATCTTTGGGATGTTAAATGACACCGTATCATATGAAGTAGTCGAAAAATTTGTAGGAGAATTCAAAGAAGACTGGGATATGGATGGTTTAATAGAAAGAATCGAGGAACTGTTTGACTATGTAATAGAGGATAAAGATGAGTATAAAGCTATGACTATTGAGGAATATTCTAATTCCTTATCTGAAAAAATATTAGATAAATATAAGGCAAGAGAGGAACAATTTGGTTCTGAATTGATGAGAAAGTTAGAAAAATATATATTATTTGAGATAGTGGACTCTAGATGGAGAGAACATTTAAAAACTTTAGATGCCTTGAGAGAGGGAATATACCTCAGATCATACGGTCAAAAAGACCCGCTGACAGAATATAAATTAATCTCAGGGGACCTATACGCTAAGATGTTGAAGACAATAAAGGAAGAGACAATTTCTTATTTATTCAAGGTGCAGATAAGGGTGCCTGAAGAGAAGGAAGTGGAGATAAAAGAAGCACAAAACAAAAATATAAAATATGAGGCTAATGATGATTTAGAAGGGGATTCGGATCTTGCCAAGGAATCCAGAGTTTCTGACAAAGTGGGTAGAAACGACTTGTGTCCTTGTGGATCTGGAAAGAAATACAAAAAATGTTGCGGAAGGGTGTAGACTATGAAAAAAATGAATAAAATTTTATTGGTAATAATGGTGATATTTTTAGGGGCATGCTCGTCTATGAATATAGATACAAATAAATATAAGATAACCACAGAAACGTTAAAAGAACCATATAAGGTAATGGATGAAATATTAATAAGGGAATCTATTTTATCTGACTGGTATAACAATGAAGAGCCGGTTCATTATTTGACGACCAGACAAATTATAAAAAAAGACGGTAAAGATGAAATCTTTTTAAATAGTTTAAAAACGAAAGAGATTACAGATGAAGATATTGAAAAATTTAATAAAATAACTAAAAAATATCTTAATAAGCTGGAAAGAAAGTATAAGTTAAAAGATGAAAATATCAAAGACACCAAAGAACTTGTAAAGAATTTGGTGATTGGATATAATGTTGTTTATCCTACTACTTCAAAGCATCTCATGACAGTGGTTGCCACAGAAGAAGAAAGAAATTATATCTTGGAACTAAATAAAAAATCTGAAGATGAGATGACGGATAAAGATAGAACAAAGGTAAGAAAATTATTGAATAAGTGGCTGGAAAGAAAAGAATTTTTTGACGGAGAATCAATCTATAGTGCTGAGATATCAAAGGATACGGTGAAACTTGTAGAATTATCCAAGAAGAAAGAATTAACGAGTTTAGAATTGAATAATTTAAATGCTAAGGCTATGGAAATAGCATTCCCGGAATTGATATCTAGTTTATCCAGATGGGGAAAATAAAAAGATATGGAATTAGGAGATAGAACCATCTATCTCCTAATTTAGTATTAAATTGATAATTTAAATGTTGAGGAGGAGAAGATGGATAAAAAAATATGTCCTATATGCGGGAAAGAGAATAATTGTGCCCATGAAAATAAAAGAGATTCCAATACCTGCTGGTGTATGGATGTAAAGATACCGAAAGAAGTTTTGGAAAAATTAAAAAACTCCAAAAAAGATAATACAGGTGGTTGTTTCTGCAGATCCTGTGTAGAAAAATTTATGGCAGCGAAATAGAAAAACGGTTAAAACCAATTCCAAAAAGGGAGCTAAATTAATTTAGCTCCCCATTTTTTAGTGCCAGATTTACAGCTTCCAGTTCATATAGATAACTCTTTTTATTGTGATTCTGCTTAGATGTATATTCGTTCTGGTAATTTTTTCTTCTTTTTCTTATCCTCGTACATCTGGATATCTGCAAGATTAATATATTCTTCCAAGGTATCATCTCCATAGCATTCTACCATTCCAATACTTATGCTGATCTTATATTTTTTTACATTGTTTTTACTGTATTCTTCAAATTTTTCTTGGATCTCATTAAACAATTCCCCTGCTTCCAGGATATTTAATCTGTCGAATCCCAGGATAAATTCGTCTCCTCCAAACCGCAGGAAAATATCTTCCGGCTGGAGGCTATCTTCTATAGTTTTAACAACATTTTTAATCAGTTTATCCCCTTCTTCATGGGAAAATTGATCATTTACATATTTCAGATCATTTATATCGATAAAAACGATCACCAGGCTAGCCTTATTTTTCTTAACATTTTTAAACTTTTCATCTAATTTTTCCAGCCCGATATGCCTGTTGAGTATTCCTGTCATTACATCGTAGGTGGCCAGACTATACAGTCTTTTTTTCATCCTTTCAATATCCTCTAAAAGGTTGTTTATATTTTTTCCTAAATTTCCAATTTCATCCTTTCCGCTGATTTCAAGACGTTTCCCCAAATCCTTATGTTTTATTATTTCTTTAACGGAATGTTCCATATTCCTTAATCTCTTCACTATAAATCTTTCCATGAAGATATAAATAACAAATATCAAAATGAGAAAGTTTATTAACAGCATTACTATATATTTTTTTATATTTTCCTTCCCTAAAAATAATATATTGGCATCCCTTTGATTTTCTAAGACAAGGCTTCTACCAGAAAGAGTTGGAATGTAGAACTTGTTGAGGACTGTATCTTTTTCGATTTTTATTTCATATGGATTTTTTGAATCTTCAGAAACTCCTAAGATATTAAATGGAATTCCTAATTTCTCTTCTAAAGTTTTTAATTTATTTTCATCTAAAAAATAACCCATAATTAAGTTACCCACCGGTTTTTTAGAATTGTTGCTGTCTGTTATCTCTAAGTTGGAAAAAACTAAAATCTTATTATTTTTTCTGTCTATCATGCCTGTTTTTTCATTATGAAACTGTAGCTCATCTTTTAATGCGGAGATCTCTTCTAAAGAAAGGTTTCTGTTAGAATCCTCATCATAGCTTGTCTGGTACACTATTTTTCCCCTGTCATTTAAAAAGATAACAAGATCTAAATCCAAATCTTCTAAAAGAGTATCCACCAGGTTACTATTTATATAATGTTCTCTTATTTCAGGATCCTCTGAATCTACGAATTCGTAGGTATCATCCCATTTAGACCAATCAAGATTAAGTTTTTCTAAGTTTGAATATGAACTATTAAACTCATTGTTTATCAATTTATATACAGATTTAGATATTCCAATTTCTATATGCTCATAATCTTTTTCTATTGATTTTTTCAAATTAACAAAAATCAAGATAAAGACTATCAGACTAGAAACTGTTACTATAAATAAACTTTTTGTTCTTAACATTATTTTTATCCTCCTTTTGGGTAGTTTGTTCAGCCTTATCTCTACAGTGCTTATGATAGAAAACCTCTTATCTATGAAAAAATTAAATCAGAAAAAAATAGCATGCGCGATATAATATTGTCACCACAACAATTCCCAAAGGAGATATCACGCATGTTACACCAACATATTAACATAGAATTATTAACAAGTATACAAATATTACACCTTTTAAAAAAGGGTTTTCTTTCTCTGGATAGATCAAAATATTTCCAGGATGAATAGAATGAATGGTATATAATATATAGGATGAATAAAATGAATTATCTTTTTTTATGAAGAAGGAGTAGAATATATGAATGGTAACAGGATGAATATAATGAAGATTTAAATTCATTATATCTGTAGGTTAGTTTAACACTTTGGTTATGCAAAAGGGAAAGGTGGTAAAAATGAAAAAAAGTTTAGTAGCGGATACAACATTATTATTGGTATCTATCATATGGGGGTCAGGCTTTGTAGCGACCAAAATTTTATTGGATGCAGGGATATCGCCATTTTATATGATGGGATTCAGATTTTTGATAGCAGGAGTATCTCTAGGGGTAATCTTTTTTAAGAGGATAAAGAAGATGAAAAAGGAAGATATATTGGGAGGTTTTTTAGTAGGGATCTTATTGTATCTGGCTTTTGGAGCACAGACTGTGGGACTGCAGTATACAACACCATCTAAAAATGCTTTTTTAACAGGAGTAAATGTAGTAGTGGTGCCATTTTTATATTGGGCAGTGACTCGGAAAAGACCTGATAAATATGCTTTTGCAGCAGTGGGAATTTGTTTTTTAGGAACAGCATTTCTGTCTACAGGAAATAATATGAATTTTGGTTATGGGGAATTTTTGTCCCTGGTATGTGCGTTTTTATTTGCAGGACACATAGTATCAAATGGTCATTATGTAGATAAAACAGGACCTTTTATCCTTTGTTTTTTACAGATGATCTTTGCATCGATCTTCTCCTTTATGACGGCATTCAGTGTGGAAACATTACCCTCTGTGATAACTGCTCAAACTTGGGCAGCTGTACTTTATGTGGGGCTGGTTACAACAATGCTGGCGTTTTTTCTGCAAACCTGGGCCCAGGCTCATACCACATCTACAAAGACAGCAATAATAATATCTACAGAAGCAGTTTTTGGAACTTTATTTTCAGTGGTTTTATTGGGAGAGCTGTTGACTGTCAATATGATTGTTGGAGGCTTTGCTATCTTCATAGCAATAATAACTGCAGAAACAAAGTGGAATTTTTTGAAATTTAAGAAGAAAACAGTTAAGATATAAGAAAGATAAAAGAGTAGCTTAAGCTGCTCTTTTTTATTCCTCTGCTCTATAAAAGAGGATATAGAATAAATAAAATAGGGGGCCAAGATGTTTAAATTAGTATCAAAATACACTCCTACAGGAGATCAGCCGAGTGCTATAAAAACTCTGGTAGAGGGATTAAATAATAATTATAGAGATCAGACATTATTAGGAGTAACGGGATCTGGGAAAACATTTACCATAGCCAATGTAATAGAAAAAACCAACAGGCCTGCTCTTATCATGGCTCCCAATAAAACTCTGGCAGCACAATTATATTCGGAATATAAAAAATTTTTTCCTGAGAATGCAGTGGAATACTTTGTATCTTACTACGATTATTATCAGCCAGAGGCTTATATTCCCTCTACAGACACGTTTATAGACAAAGACTCATCTATCAACGACGAGATAGACAAAATGCGTCATTCAGCTACTGCGGCCCTTCTAACCAGAAAAGATGTTATAATAGTAGCTTCTGTGTCGGCTATCTATGGTTTAGGATCCCCTGAAACATATAAAAAGATGACCTTAGCCATAGATCTTAAAAGCGGTATGAGCAGGGATGACGTTATGAAAAAATTAATATATTTAAGGTATGAAAGAAATGATGTAGCCTTTGAAAGGGGAAAATTCAGGGTCAAGGGAGATATTATAGATATCTACCCTGTTTATCAGGAAAGCGGGTACAGGCTGGAATACTGGGGAGATGAACTGGAAAGTATCTCTGAAATAAATACCCTGACAGGTCAGAGTATCAAAAGAAATATTGAGAGGATAATGATCATGCCGGCTACCCACTATCTCACAGAGGGAGACAGACTAGAGGAGATCATGGAGGAGATAAAAAGGGATCTGGATATCCAGGTGGAAAAATTTGAAAGATCAGGGAAGCTCCTGGAAGCACAGAGGATAAGGCAGAGAACTGAGTATGATCTTGAGATGATAAAAGAGATAGGCTACTGTAAGGGGATAGAAAACTATTCCAGGTATCTGTCGGGGAAAAAGGAGGGAGATAAACCTCATACACTGATGGAATATTTTCCCAGCAATTTTATTACATTTATAGATGAATCCCACATAGGATTAGCCCAAATTGGCGGGATGTATAAGGGAGACAGATCCAGAAAGACAACTTTGGTGGAAAACGGGTTTAGACTGCCGTCGGCTTTAGATAACAGACCCTTGAAATTTGAAGAGTTTAGAGAGGTAGGAGGGCAGATGGTCTTTGTTTCGGCCACCCCTGGAGACTTTGAATTAGAAAACAGTGAGGCAGTTGCAGAACAACTGGTACGGCCTACAGGGATTGTAGAACCCAAGATAATAATAAAGCCGACTAAAAACCAGGTGGATGATCTCTTGGAAGAAATCCGGATCCGGGTAGAAAAAAAACAATGTGTTTTAGTGACTACACTGACAAAAAAGATGGCAGAGGAGCTGACAGAATATTATCTTGATTTGGGAGTAAGGGTAAAATATATGCATTCCGGGGTAGATACCCTGGAAAGGATTGAGATAATTCGGGGGCTCCGAAAAAAGGAATTTGATGTATTGGTAGGAATAAATCTATTGCGGGAAGGACTGGATATTCCAGAGGTATCCCTGGTAGCTATATTAGAAGCGGATAAGGAAGGTTTTCTGAGGAGCAGGAGATCACTGATACAGACAATGGGAAGAGCTGCCAGAAATATAGAGGGAGAAGCTATCTTGTATGCAGATATCATGACAAAATCTATGATGGAAGCCATCTCGGAAACAGACAGAAGAAGGGAAAAACAGATAGAATATAATATAAATAATAATATAGATCCCAGATCCACTATAAATGAGATCTCTGAAGATCTGCTCAACCTGGATTATGGTCTAGATATGGATGAAATAAACGATGAAATAATGATATATAGCTCTAAAAAGGATATAATAGAGCAGATAGGAAGATTAAAGGTAGAGATAAGGAAATTAGCCGGAGAATTGGATTTTGAGGGAGCTATAAAAAAAAGAGATGAGATGTTAAAATTAGACAAATTATTATTGGAAATATAGGCATTAGGAGGAATGATGAAAAATATAAAAGTAGACAGATTTCTAAAAAAATATGACAAGATGCTGCCCATCTATAAGGAGATGGTAGAGGTTATACAAGAGGTCTTTCATAAGGAAATAGAAAATAGAGAATACAGACTTCAAAGTACAGATTTCAGGATAAAAACCAAGGGAAGTTTGAGTAAAAAAATCCATGATAAGGGGAGGAAATACCAGAGGTTATCCGACATCACCGATATCGTAGGAGTGAGAGTAGTTACATTTATGGAAGACCAGGTGGATATAGCAGCTGAAAAAATAAAAGATTTTTTTGTGGTGGATGAAAAAAATACCATCGATAAAAGAAAAGCATTGGATCCCAGATCTTTTGGATATCTGTCCCTGCACTATGTGGTGTCATTTCCCCCAGAAGAAAAGTATAAAAAGTTTAAAGGAATAAGATTTGAAATTCAGATAAGGAGTCTGCTGCAGCATACCTGGGCTACCATAGAACATGATTTGGGATATAAAAGCAGGATAGGAATCCCGGATGAACTGATAAGAAGTTTCTCCAGGGTGGCAAGTTTACTGGAGTTAGCAGATAAGGAATTTGTAAATATAAAACAGGACCTTATAAAATATGAGGAAAAAGTTCATGATTCCATAAAGATGGGGAAAAATATGCCCAGTGACAGCCCGTTAAATAATATAACCATCAAGTATTTCATGGAAAACAATGTTATCTTAAATAATCTTTTTAGAAAGACCTTGGCAGAACTTAACTTAAAAGAGGAGAGCAGGATGGAGGCGCCTGTAGAGATAATAAAATTATTGGATTATTTTAAATTAAAAAGAATAGGAGACCTGGAAACTATACTGCAGACTAAAAAAAGAGAAATAATTTTTGTATCCAGTAAATTAGTCCAGGAAACAGGGGAAAATACAATGGAGAAAAGGGGTATATTTTATTCCATGGCCTATGTATTGTTAGGAGGACAGCCTCTCAGTGAGAAGTTGAAATTTTTAGAGATGTTTAAGATATTAACTGATGATGAGAGAAAGAGTATGGCAGAGATGATGGAAAAATACCATCTGGAATATAAAAATAAATCCAAAAAGCCCGCTAAATATTCACTGAAGAATATTATTTTCAGGACTAAAAAGGAGGTTAAATGAAAAAGATAGATTATTATGGGGAATTTTTAGAGAGACTGGATGAATTTTTAGGAGTTAAATTACAGCTGAAAGCCCGGGGTAATTATGTGGAATTTATACCAGAGTTTAATTCTAAATTCATTAAGAAAACTCTGGAACATATAGGTGAGATTTTTGTGATTATAGATATAATCCTGGAGGAATACTATGAGGATAATAACAATGTTTACTTTACCGATCTGATAGAGGAATTTTCTCAAAAATTAATAGGACATATGGTAAAGGAAAAGCTGACAGTTACAAATGAACAGATGAATTTTATGGATGTTATAAAGGGAATCTGCAACGAAACTTATGAAGGTGAGAATTCAAATTTAAATATCTTACTCTTTAAAAATAGAAAAGTTATCCCTGAAGAATTAAAAAAGATGGGGCTGGACTTTCTTCCCTTTGATACTCCTAAAAAAATAGAGGAGATATTCAAAGAGAAATTATCCCTGAAGATGCTGAACGGGGATAATTTGGTTTTAATCATAGGCAGTGATTTCCGAGGTTATGGATTAGGAATAAACGAAGAAAAACACACGGTGTTTAAAGAGAGGCTGCTGGTAAAATTAAGGAAACAAAACAACGGGTATTTAATCTCATTCATATCGCTGTTATCTAAAAATATTTTAAACTATATTGATAAAGACAGTATAGATGCGGAACTTAAAGCCGGATTCAGGCTCAGTGAGGATAAGATAAAAAAATTAGCTGAATACTCCAATGAGAAGATGCTTTCATCCAAAGTTTTTTTTAATAGTTATAACGGAGAGAAAAGGGAGTTTTTCCCATATATCTATATGGAAATTAAAGATAAGGAATTAAAATTATACCTGCAGAATTCCATAGATAACTACCTTTCATATAGGGCAGGGAAATGGAAATTAAAATCTTTTCATATATTGAAATTTTTAATTATAGAAAAATTTTATATGGATTCTTTTGTATTTCACCTTTTTAATGATAAAATAGAGAAAAAAGATATAATTAAAAACATTATAATGAATGTAGATGTTTTAGTCGGCCTTATTAAAAACCTCCTGGAAGAAGGTAAGGGGGGACTTTTTATAATTCTAGAGAGAACTGTAAAAAACAAAGAGATGGAAAAAATATTTGTAGATGGAAACGAGGACGACAGTATATATAGGAGGACAGTTTTAAAAGATGGGAATATTACCCGGATAAAAAATCATAATTTCGAATATTTGAAACTGATATCTAAGGTAGATGGAGCTGTGACCCTGGACAGTGAATTTAATCTCCTGTCATTCGGCAGGCTGGTGAAATTAGATATGAACGGAAGCAAGGAGAAGGTAGAGGGAGCCAGGACGGCAGCAGCAATAAGCGGATCCAAATACGGCTTGGCTATAAAAGTATCTGAAGATAAAAAAATCACCCTTTGGGAAGATGGGATAAAAGTATTGGAGATCTAGTAAATTGCATAACAGTTTAAATCAGAAACTGATAAGTATAATTTATAAAGTGAAAGTCACAGAGTTACACAGAGAAACAGTAAAAAGATACGCAGAGAAAAACTCTGTGAACCTCTAATTTATAACTCTGTAAATCTCTGTGTTCTAAAAAATTATAAACATCAGATTTTTATATCTGTGTAATCTGTGTCAGAAAAAATTTAGAGTTTAGTCTTTAAAAAAAAATGTTTTATGATTGAAAAAAAGAGAGGGTTGAAATATATGAAGGACAGGATATTTACAGTAACTCAAATGAATAAGATGGTAAAGGAATATTTAGAGGGGAACGATAATTTTAATAATTTTTTTCTTAAGGGGGAGATCTCGGGGATAAATTATTATAAGAGCGGTCATCTGTATTTCACCCTGAAAGACAGCAGGGCCAGTGTAAAATGCGTGTCTTTTGGGTATAAATTAAAAAAAATACCAGAGGATTTAAAAGAGGGAGATAAGGTAAAACTTTTTGGGAGGGTGACCCTCTATGAAGCCAGTGGAAATTATCAAATATTGGTAGCCCATGTGGAGAAAGAGGGAAGTCTGGGAAAACTCTTTGAGGAGCTGGAAAGAACCAAAAGAGAGCTGGCTGAAGGCGGTTATTTTGATAGAAAATATAAACTGCCTATCCCAAAACTGCCTCAAAATATAGGAATAGTAACCTCGGGAACAGGGGCTGCAGTAAAAGATATAATAAAGACAGCCAAACTCAGATATGAAAATATAAATATCTATGTCTATCCCGCCAAGGTTCAGGGGATAGGATCTGAAAAAGAGATCATAAAGGGGATAAAAACCCTGGATAAGATGGAGGAAATAGACCTGATCATAGCAGGACGGGGTGGTGGAAGTGTAGAAGACCTTTGGTCATTCAATAAAAAAGAGGTGGCCCTGGCATACTTTAACACTAAAACTCCCATTGTTTCAGCTGTAGGCCATGAAATAGATAATCTTTTGACAGATCTGACAGCAGACCTCCGGGCTTCCACACCTACCCATGCAGCGGAATTAGTCGTTCCAAAAAAAGACCTATTGATCCAAACCTTGGAGGACAGGAGGAAGAAACTAAATAATAACCTCCTGGCCAACCTCAGGGATAAGAAGGAAAAATTAGAAACTTTGAGAAGGAGTTATATCTTGAGAAGTTACCTGGAGACTGTTGTAGATAAGAATAATCTTTTGATGGACAGGGAAGACAGGTTAAAAAAAGTTATCTCCAGCAATTTAACCCGAAAAAAACACCTTTTAGAAGTGAGGATGGAAAAACTGAGATCATTGAATCCAGAGGGGATATTGAAGAGGGGATATACCATAACTAAAGCAGGAAATAAGGTTATAAAGAGTGTAGGAGAGTTGGAAAAAGACGAAAAAATAGAGATTATCTACCACGACGGCAGGGTAATCAGTAGAGTAGAGGAGATAAATAGATGAAAAAATTATTGATAATATTATTTGTTGGGATAGTCTCAATGGGATATGCAGATGCTCAAGATGATTTTATAACAACAGATGACAGTTTTGCGGCCTATGAAAGGTATATGGACGCAGGGGAGAACTCTTATTTGGAGGAGAATTACGATGACTCATTGGGTTTTTATCTCAGTGCCTTTAAGGTGAAAAAAGATGATGTAGAATCTCTTTGGGGAATAGCCGGATCATATGAGGGCCTGAACCAGACAGATAAAGCCTTGGGAGTATATAGAAAGATCTTAAAATTAGATCCTGAAGATACTAAAGCTCTGCAAAAAAAACTGACCTTAGATAAAAAAAATGTTTCCAAGTGGGGATATGATAAAAAAGAGGAATATTTTGAGGAGTTTGAAACCTACCTGAAGAAAACTAATTATACAAACAGCGAGGATATCTATACCCTGGGAAGTATATATATGAATGATAAATCTTTTGAAAGAGCTTATACTGTATTTAAAATGGATGAAAGTGGGGATTATAGAAATTATTTCGGTGCAGGTGCAACTGCCAGATTTTTAGGGAAATATGATGCCGCTATCATGTTTTATAATGAGCTTTTATCTGCAAAACCAGACTTTTACAGAGGATATCTCGGATTGGGAATCTCCTACCAGATGAAAGGAAACTACGGCAAGGCCATAGAAAATATGGAGAAATATCTCATATACCAGGAGGATGAAAATGTCTATATAGCCATGGCAAATATCTATATGGCAGAGGATAAATACAGCAGTGCCAAGGATATTTTGGAAAAGGCGCAGACTAAATTCCCTGATTCTAAGAAGATAAGAGAAAATTTAGGAGACATCTACAGTAAGTTAGGAAGAAACTAGTCACGATGGTTTTTTTAGGAACAGAGAAAAAACAATTGATAATTGAAAATGAAAAGAATTGTTTTGACTTTATAAATTCGTGTAATTTGTGACTTTAAAAAAAGATCTGTGTAAATTTAAGTTTAAAAATCCGTGTAATCTGTGTCAAAAAAAGATTTTGATTTTAGATTTACTTAGAATTGTCATGGAGGTGAGAATTTTGGATTCTTGGTATAAATTGAGAGTAGCGGGGGTAAGAGACAGTGTAATAATTAAACTGATGAATTTATGTGAAGAATTTGAAGAAATCTTCCTCCATGACAGGGTGTTTTACAGTGAAATTATGAGGTTTAAAGATGAAGATATCAGCAAAGTTTTGAATTCTTATAAAATTAACCTTGATTTTTATAGGGAAAAAATGCTAGATTTAAATATTGAAACAATTTCTATAAAGGAGAGAGAGTATCCGTTATATTTAAAAAATATATCCCATCCACCGGTATTTCTATATATGAAGGGGAGGATGGCCTTTTATGAAAAAAACATAGGAGTGGTGGGAACACGGAAGATGACTAGTTACGGGGAGTCTGCATGTAAGGGATTAGTGGGAGATTTAGTAGGAGCAGGAGTTACTATAACCAGTGGTTTGGCCACTGGAATAGATGTAACCGCTCATAAGAGAGCCTTAACCCTGGGTGGAAACACCATAGCTGTGGTAGGAAGCGGATTGGATGTGATCTACCCTCCGGAAAATAAATATGAATGGGAAAGAATATCCAAGGAAGGGACACTGATAAGTGAATACCCGTTGGGTACTCCTCCAGACAGGTATAATTTTCCCAGAAGAAACAGGATAATAGTCGGCCTGACCAGGGGAGTGACAGTGATAGAAAGTTATAAAAAAGGCGGCAGTCTCATAACTGCTAAACTGGCTTTTGAGGAAGGAAGGGATGTGTTTGTTATCCCGGGATTCCCAAACTACCCGTCCTTTGAGGGAAACAATAATCTCATAAAAGACTCCTATGGCAAGCTGATTACCAGCGGGAAAGATATACTGGAGGAATATGGCTGGGATGGAGAAAATAAAATCAATATCGGTATAGACATAGATGCAGAAGAGGAAATGATTTACAGCGCACTGGTTGTAGAAAAAAGTTTGGATGAGCTGATAAGTGAGACTAAGGTTCCCATAGGTAAACTTTTGGGATTGTTGACAAACTTAGAATTAAAAAAACTTGTGAGAGCTGTTGCAGGTGGTAAATATAGAAGAGTATGAAAAAGACAAAATATTGGAGTGATAGAAGTGGCTAAAAAAAATCTAGTTATAGTAGAGTCGCCGGCAAAGGCAAACACTATAAAGAAAATATTAGGACGTAACTACGAGGTTACAGCCTCATATGGACATATAAGAGACCTTCCCAAGACAAAGATGGGAATAGACATAGAAAATGATTTTACACCCTCTTATTCCACAATAAAGGGTAAGGGTGAAATAACCAAAAACTTGAGAGCATTGGCAAAGAAATCCGATAAAATATATCTGGCAGCCGATCCGGACAGGGAAGGGGAAGCTATAGCCTGGCATATAGCTCATATATTAAAATTAGATCCAAAGGAAAAAAACAGGATAGAATTTAACGAGATAACTAAAAATGCAATAAGAGAAGCAGTAAAAAATCCCAGAACCATAGATCAAGACAGGGTAGATGCACAACAGGCAAGGAGATTACTCGATAGAATAGTAGGATATTCTATCAGTCCGTATTTATGGCAGTTAATTTCTTCTAATACCAGTGCAGGAAGGGTCCAGTCGGTATCATTGAAATTAATCTGTGACTTAGAAGATGAGATAAAGGCATTTATTCCCCAAAAATATTGGGAAGTAAGCGGGAACTTCAGTGACAATATAGACCTAAATCTCTATAAATCAGGGGACGACAGGGGAATAAAGATGTGGGATGAGGAAAAAATGGAGGAGTTAAAGAGATCTCTGGAAATACTTCCGACTTTTGAAGTGACCAGTACCGAGATAACCAAAAAGACTAAGAAACCTCCGTTGCCCTTAAAAACAAGTACATTACAGCAATTGGCCTCATCATACTTAGGATTTTCAGCTTCTAAAACCATGAGAGTAGCCCAGAGTTTATATGAGGGATTGAAGATAGACGGAACTCAGAAAGGTCTGATTACCTATATGAGAACTGACTCTACCAGGATATCCGAGGAAGCCCAGGGGCAGGCCAAGGAATTTATTTTAGATAAATATGGGGAAAAATATATAGGGAAGGAAAAAAAGAAAAAAACAGATGATAAAAAGAAGATCCAGGATGCCCATGAGGCAGTGAGACCTACCTATATAGATCTGGAACCGGATAATATCGAAGAATACCTGAATTCTGATCAATTCAGATTGTATAAGTTAATTTGGGAAAGGTTTATAATCTCCCAGCTGGCTCCCATGGAATATGACCAATTTACCCTGATAAGTAAATATGATAAATATCAATTCAGAGGGATAGTAAACAGGGTAACCTTTGACGGATACTATAAGGTATTCAAAGAGGAAGATGAGATAAAAACAGCTGATTTCCCTGTGATTAAAGAGGGAGACAAGTTAAAGCTGGAAAAATTAAATATAAAGGCAGATGAGACGAAACCTCCTAAAAGATTTACCGAATCTTCACTGGTGAGAAAGTTGGAAGCTGACGGGATTGGAAGACCGTCTACCTATGCATCCATCATAGAAACCTTAAAGAAAAGGGAATATGTGGAGTTCATGGGTAAATCATTTGTGCCTACTAAGTTAGGTTATGATGTGGAAAAGATATTAAATAAATATTTCCCAAGAATATTGGGAGTAGAATTTACATCCAGCATGGAAGATGCCCTGGATTCCATCGAAGAAGGAGAAGTAAAGTGGACCAGTGTTTTGGAGGAATTTTATACAGACTTTAAAAAAGCTTTGGATAACTTTGATAAAGAGGTGGAAAAGATCACCAACAGAAGGATTGAATCCGATGTGCCCTGTCCGGTGGACGGCTGTACAGGGAAGATGCTCTTAAAAACCGGTAGATTTGGTAAGTACTTAGAGTGTGAACACTTTGAAACCTGCAGTGGAAGGATCCCGCTAAAAACAGTGGAGATCGATGAGCAGGAGCTGGAAGACGGTCATATCTTTATCAATGAGACGGTACAGAAGAGAGAGAGGATAAAAAGAGGGATACCTACAGATATAGTGATCAAAGGTGTGAGATATAACCTTAAAAAAGGTAGATTCGGTGAATATCTAGAGAGTGAAAACTATGAAACCGATAACAAAAGACTGCCATTGTCCAGTGCTGTCATAGGTGTTCTGAGAGACGGGAGTATAGAGATAGATGTAGAGATGATCGCTCTGAAGGAAAAATTGTTAGAAATGAACGAATATTTTGAAGAAAAAGATACCGATATGAAAACAGAAGACGGATCTATGATGACCTTAAAAAAGGGAAGGTATGGAGAATATTTAGAGAGTGAAAACTTTGCTGTTGATGGGATCAGAATTCCCCTGCCGGCCAGTATAAAAAAGATGGTGAAGGAAGGGCAGTTAGAGGAAAAAGACGGAGTTATAATAATTAAATATCTTTTAGATGAGATAAAAGCTGTGGAAGATAAACTCATAGCAGAAGCCGGGGTCTGTGAAAAATGCGGCAGCAAGTTTGAGATAAAGGCAAGCAGAAGGGGGAAATTCCTGGCTTGCAGTAACTATCCGACCTGTAAAAACACAAGAAAGATCTTGAAAGATAAGGAAACAGGGGAACTCTCAGTAGCTCCTCCTGCAAAGAAAAAAGCTCCAGCCAAGAAAACAGCAACTAAGAAGAAGGCAGCAGCTAAAAAAGAAGAAAAGTAAAATAACTAGAAAACCTCCTACTTATAAAAAGCAGGAGGTTTTTTCTTCACAGGATTTTCATATTTTGGGAGTAGAGTTAAGTAGAGGCAAGGCAATTGATAATTGATAAATTATAATTGAAAATAAAAAGTGATTTAAATTTATGTAGGGGTAATTCATGAATTTCCCTTACTATAGGAGGTTGGGGAAGATGAAAAGCAAATTTATAGGAATCCTAATGATGTTGGTGTTGAGTAGTTTAACATTTGGAAGTTACGGGCACCTAGGAGCAGAAAAAGATAGAGATATGACGGTTCAGGAAATGATCAAATATGCAATAGAGGATGAAATTTTTGCAAAAACAGAATATGAGAAGATAATGAAAACTTTTAATATCGACAGACCATTTTCAAATATTAAAAGAGCTGAGGAAACTCATATAGAATTATTACAGCCCCTTATTGAAAAATATAATGTCAGTTATGACAAATTGGATGAAAAAAGTCTTGTAATTCCAAAAACTTTAAAAGAAACTTTTGAAATAGGAGTGCAGGCAGAGATAGACAATATAGCCATGTATGAGAAGTTCCTAAAAGATGAAAAATTGCCTGCTGATGTGAGGGAAGTATTTACCCATCTCAGAGACGGGTCGAAAAATCATCTGAGAGCATTTGAAAGACAGTTGAGGAAGTACTAACTCTTTCCTTGTTATGGAGATTCCACGATTATTAAAATTAAGTGTAATGAAAACTTAATTTTAAATGTGGACTGATTGACGAGTACGAAATTTTCTTCTAATTATAAGAAAATTACGATGTCAAAAGGAAAACTATCGCTAGAATTTAGTGCGTTAAAAAGCTTATGCTTCCGTCGGAAGGTATAGGCTTTTTTTAATAAATATGAAATGAATAATGTTTTTAAAAGGAAATTTAATAGAGTTAAATAATAACATTATTATATATTATTTTATTTGACAGCGAATAAGGGAGGTTTAATATGGTTCGGTTTATAAATTTTCATGGAGAAATAAAAAGTTTTTATGGGGAACATTATCATACTTTTGAAGAAATAGAAGTAGTGGGCTTAGAGGAAAAAGTATACATGTTAAAAGTTGGAGAAATAATTCATTATATTAGGAAAGAAGTTTATGAAAAATTACAAAGGATACAGGCTTTTAAAGAAAGTGAGGGAGAATCATGTGAACATTGATGGCTTCCTTAAAATTTATAAATAATTGTTATACCTCGGTTTCCTTTACGAAGGGAAACCATAAAAAGGAAGAGTGTAAAAAAAAAAGAGATGTATTTCCACAACAGTGGAAATATATCTCTTTTGAAATAACCTTATCTCTTTGAGAATTGAGGTGATTTTCTTGCTTTTTTCTTTCCGAATTTCTTTCTTTCAACCATTCTTGAGTCTCTAGTTAAGAATCCAGCTTCTCTTAAAGCACCTTTTAAAGTTTCATCAGCCATTAATAATGCTCTAGCAACACCATGTCTGATAGCTCCTGCTTGACCAGTAGTTCCTCCACCATTTACGTTTACTTTAACTCCAAATTTCTCAGCAGTTTCAGTTAAAACTAAAGGTTGGTTTACGATATCTCCTAAGATTCCTCTTCCGAAATATTCGCTCATTTCTTTTCCATTTATAGTAACACCTGTTTCACCAGGCACTAAGATTACTCTTGCTACTGAAGTTTTTCTTCTTCCAGTTCCTCTAAATTGTACAGCCATTTTAAATTTACCTCCTATTTATATTATAATGATTTAGTTTCAGGGTTTTGAGCAGCATGCTCATGTTCAGATCCAACAAATATTCTTAATCTAGTTAATTGTTGTGCACCTAATCTGTTCTTAGGTAACATTCTCTTAACAGCTAAAAATAAAGCTTCTGCAGGGTTCTTCGCTAAAACTTCTTCTAATCTTCTCTCTCTTAATCCACCTGGGAATCCTGAGTGATTATAATACATTTTGTCAGTTAATTTTTTTCCTGTAACTGCGATTTTTTCCATGTTAGTGATTACTACGTAATCTCCACCATCGATATGAGGAGTGTAAGTTACCTTATCTTTTCCCATTAATTTTTTTGCGATTTCAGCAGCTAGTCTACCTAATACTACACCATCAGCGTCATAATGTAACCATTCTCTAACTACATCTTCTTTTCTTAACATAAAACTATATTTATTTTTCACGTTTTGTTCCTCCTTGAAATAAATGTTATAAAATACTATTTATAACGGCTCCTCGTGGGAAAGGGCTTTATCTTAGCTATTATATAACAGTTAGCTCATTGTGTCAATGATTTTTTGTTGACAAATGGTATTACAATAGGAATTTTTTACAAAAGGATAAAATAGAGGTGAGTTCTCAGTTGATAACCTTTTTTTAATAGATTTATCTTATTGTTTTTTTAGGTTTCAGCACACCGATGATAGTTGCTGCTAGGATAGCTCCTTCAGTCATTACTTTCTTCTAATTCTTCGATAGTTGTTTTATATTCAGTTTTTAACTTTGTTGTTTCTGATAATTTGTTAATTATTCCTTGAAGCGTTCCCATATAAAAAGATGCTACTGCAAATATAATAATAATAGAAACTATTACTCCTAGGATAGTTTGTTTAGATTTTCTAATATTACTCATTTACCAGACCTCCTTATATTTTATTATTCCAACTAACACCGTGAGATTTTCTATAGTATAATATGCAATTTTATTTTTTTTCCTCTTTTTCTATCTTTTTCAAAAATTTCAGGAAAAAAATTAAAGGGATAGTTGTTTTTATTTTGAAAATACAGATTAAAATATTGTTGAAATTCCTTATAATTACTTGATCTGAAAAAAATTGAAATGTATTTTTGATATTTTATGTATAATTATAGTGGATAAAAAAGAGGAGAAGTTATCAAAGAGGTCCTCGGATCAATCAAGAGATATCTTATATTTATGAAGAATTAAGATTTTATAAAGAAAGCTCGTAGGGCTTCTACACCTAAAATAATAATAAAAATTATTTTTTTATAAATTTAGGTAGGAATAAATAGAATAAAAAAGGAGAATTTATGGAAAAATTATATCCGTTAAAATTTAAAAAAGTATTCAAGGAAAAAATATGGGGAGGGAGGAGTTTTAGTGAAAAACTAAATATGATCCTGCCAACAGAAAAGTTATACGGGGAATCCTGGGAAGTCAGTTCCCATAAAAATGGAATGAGTGTTGTTGAAAACGGCAGACTGGAAGGAAAGACTCTGGAGGAGTTGTTTTTGGATTATAAAGGTGATTTTGCAGGAGAAAATATATATACTAAATACGGAAAAAAGTTCCCCCTGCTGATAAAATATCTGGATATCAACGACAGATTGTCTGTTCAGGTACATCCAAACGATGATTATGCCCTGAGAGTAGAGGGAGAATCTGGAAAATCTGAATCGTGGTATATATTGGAAGCCAGTGAGGATGCCAGATTAATCATGGGATTAAAAAGAGGGATAACTCCGGAAATTTTTGCACAAAAAACAAAGGATAAAGATTTTAAGAATTTATTTAATGTTATTTCGGTAAAAAAAGGGGATTTTATAAGTATAACTCCCGGGCTTATCCATGCAAGTCTGGAGGGGAGTGTACTAATATGTGAAGTACAGCAAAATTCGGATACGACCTATAGAATCTATGATTTTGACAGGTTAGTTGACGGAAAACTTCGGGAGCTTCATCTGGATAAAGCCATGGAGGTGATAGATTATGAAAATATTCCCCGGATTAGCAGCGAAAAAAACAGAGTGAATATAAAAATAGACGGGGGATTGAAACAGGAAATTATCCGGGATAAATATTTTAATATAGATAAACTTCTGTTAGAGGAAAAGTTTGAAGATACAGATAGAGCTTCATTTATGATCTATTCCATCTTGGAAGGAGAGGGGAATCTGACTTGTGATGGTGTGAGTTATCCCATAAAAAAAGGGGATACATGGTATATACCTCCTAAATTAGAGGTGGCAGTAGAGGGGAAATTAGAGATATTAAAAACTTATCTGTAGAAAGTCAAACTTCTAAATTCTGAGAAAAATTTAATTCTATAAGAAAATCCTTTGCCACCAGTTAACACCGATTAAAATTATCAATGTACAGTTGATAAAGTTGATAATCTATAATACATAGAAAAATTTATATCTGTATAAATCAGCTAATAAATAATCGTATATCACTCTGTGTTAGCTGTTTCAAAAAAATGTTGAAAAAATTGGTGTAATTAGTGACAAAAAAAGTAAAAAAAATGGCTTCCCACTGGGAAGCCTTGATTTTATATATATGGCGATGAGAGAGGGATTCGAACCCTCGGTAGATTGCTCTACACATACGTTCCAGGCATGCGCCTTCGACCACTCGACCATCTCACCACTTCTCAACTATAATACTATACTTTATAGGATAAAGCAAGAAAAAAAAGCTCGATTTAATCAAATCTTTTTTCTTTTCCCCACCAATCTACACCAATGATATAAGAGTACCAAATTTTTTATTCGCATCATTCGCGGTTAAATTCTTAATTCTATACTCTCCATTCTGAATTTTTAATTTTAGAGAACTCTTAAAATATCATCGGTGGTATAGATCATCTCAAATTTATCTAAGTTATCGATAATATGCTCTTTTTTCTTAGCAGGGAGTTTTTTAGTGTAGTAAGTCTTGGTTTTGTCATAAGTTTTAACCACCTCAAACTCCTCCAAAATATTTATATTTTTAGGCAGGGTTAAATTATCACTTATTTTTACAGCCCCATCTACATGGACATCTTCCCTTGTAATAACCATAAAATCCCCTTCAATCCTGCTGGCAGGAAGCTCATTGTAGAAGATGTAGTAGTCATAACCACCAAAGTATCTATCTGAAACATCTAAAAACTCGGAAAAATAATGGGGGAGAGAATCTCCGGTAATAACCAGGGTTTTTTTATTGTGTACTTTATTCCAAAGCCCCATGGTGTAAATTATGGTTTTCATCCCACGGTTCCCTGAATAGATAACCAAAGGGTTTTCTTTTTTTCTAAAGATAGTGGATAGAACTTCTTTTTGCAGAGGATTATAATCTAAATCTCCCAGGATAAAAGTTTTTATATCCTTCAATATCCCTCCGGCTTTAAAATGATTGGTTTTAAAATTATGATCGTAATCTATGGTGATATGGATATTGTAGTTTTCATCTTTTTTTATGATCTCTGTAATACCCACTTTAAATTTAAAGTTGTAGTCATAGGTTAAATTTTTTAATATATTTTCAGTCTGCTGGGGGAGATACCCTATAATGGATTTTCCTGAGTTTACAGTGATCCCGTTGGAGTACTCAAGATATGTAGGAGAATTGATATCTATATCCCTTTTGGTATAGATCACTTCCTTCATGGGAAAGGTTGTGTCATACAGGTCGATACTTTCCTTCAACAGGTTATTCTCTGAGTTTCCTTCCCTGATATCCTCTACAAACATCTTCACATTGAACCTGTCCATATATGTATCCACCTTTAATTTAAAGGCCACATCTACAGATTTCATCTCCACCAGTCTCTCAAAGTGATGGGAACTGCCGAACCAGACACAGTTTTTCAAGGCAGTGCCGTCTGCAGACACAGCGTCAAACATGATGTGGGTTTTATCCTTCCCTATCAGTCTGACCCTGTCTAAGATAACATTTTTTACTTCAAAGAGGGGTGTTGCATTCCCAAAACCATAGGGTTCGGCTTTTTCTAATTCATCATTAAAATTATATGTGAGTTTTGTAAAACTGATTTCCTTGTCGATCTTTATGGGTTTTTTATAATCTTCATGTGATAGTTTGGAACCTGCATCTTTATTTATTTTATCTCTAAATTCATGGACTCTGTCAGCATCTATGGAAAAACCTGCTGCTCCTGCATGACCACCATATTTGATGAATATCTCCTTCATGGAATTTAATCCCTCGATAATTGAATATCCCTCGATACTCCTGCACGAAGCCTTTGAAATACCATCTTTCTCCTCCATAATTATAGTGGGTTTATAGTATTTATCCACGATTTTAGAAGCTACGATTCCCACTACCCCGTGGTGAAATCCTACTCCGGAGACCACGATAACGTTATCCTCGTAGTATCTGTTTTTTTCAATTTCGGCTTCTACTTTTTCCAGAATATCAGCCTGGACTTCCTTTCTTTCACAGTTCTGGCCTATCAGCTTTTTTGAGATCTCCCGGGCTTCCACCATGGAATCACTGATGAGGAGTTTAACTCCCATCTTGGCATCTTCTAATCTGCCGGCAGCATTAAAGATCGGTGCTATGATAAATCCTACATCGTAGGTATTGAATTTTTTCTCCTCTAAATCATCAAAGATAGTCTGGAGTAAGATCTGCAAGCCTAAGTGATTAGTATGTTTTAACTGCTCTAAGCCCAATTTAGTAAAAATCCTGTTTTCTGCCTTGAGAGGGACTATATCGGCAATGGTACCCATGGCAACTATATCCAAATACTGATAGATCTCCTCCTTTCTGCCTAGAGTTTTATAGAGTCCCATCATCAGCATAAATGCAGTTCCTACCCCGGCAAGATATTCAAATTTGTAGGCGTTGTCCTCCCTCTTGGGGTTTACCACAGCATATGCAGGGGGCAGGATATTGTTTATGTCATGATGGTCAGTGATGATGACTGTGAGTCCTATGGAGTTGGCATATTCTACCTCCTCCACCGACGAGACACCACAGTCCACGGTAATTACCAGATCTCCTCCCTGTTCCCTGATGTGGGATAAAGATTCCTTGTTTAATCCGTATCCTTCATCCCTCAGAGGGATATAGTAATCTACCTTATAACCCAGCTCTTTCAGGGCCAGATAACAGAGGGAAGTAGAGGTTATTCCGTCTACATCATAGTCGCCGTAGATAAATATTGTTTTTCCAGATTCTCCCACTTCTATGATCTTATCTGCAGATTTTTTTATATCGGAAAATTCAAAGGGCGAAACTATATTTTCGATCTTTGGGTGGATGAATTTTTCTATCTTTTCATGGGTATCTATCCCACGGTTGATCAGGATATTAAGAAAATCCTTGCTGAGTCCCAGGGACTCAAAGTTCTTTGTATTGTGTATATCTTTATGTATCCATCTTGTTTCCATATATTGCCTCCAAACTCTCTCTATAAATTTAAAAATGTTTGGTTATAGAAAAAAACTATAACCACGAATTTTCGCGAACCTGCACTAATATTTTGAATATTTTTTATAGTTATATATTACCATAATTATAAATTTTATAGGGAAAATTAGTTTTGAGAGTTTATGTTAGGACCTGGATAAAAATATTTTAAAGATGTTTTTGGATCAAAAAAAAAGTAAAAAAAAAAAGGATTTTGAAACATTAGTGCTAATATAAAGTTTACCTTTAGCTCTCTTTTTATATATTAAAGCTGCGATATTTGCAGTCGTGGATTTCATGGGTGGCGGGAATTAAACCCGTGCCTAACTGTAAAAAAAATCCCTCCTAAGCTACTATATCGTAGCTTTCTACTTAAGAGGGATTATACTGATTTTTTAGTATCCTTTTATTTGGTATCTTTTAAAAAATTGGTTGCGATTTTTGTTTGAAATTGTCTGCGAGATTAATCAACTTTTCTAAATCTTTTTCTAACTGGTTTGTTTTTCTTTTAAAATTTTCCTTAGGTTGAAGTTCTTTTTTATATTCTATTCCTATGTCATCAAAAATTTTTTCCATTCTTCGGGCTATTTTCTCCATTCTATGTTCAAATTCATCATCTGATAAACCTTTTTCATCTATGGAAAAAACATATCCTGCTGGTCTTACTTTAGCAAGTGAGATTAAAAGTTCATAATCTTTTTCTAATCTCTTTAATTCTTCTTCAGCGACTAATTTCCTTGTTTTTCTTAATTTTTTGATTTCTTTTAATTTATCAATCATAAAAACAACCTCCCCAATTTACTTTCTTAGGTTATTCAATGGAAAATAATTTTTCCTTCAAAAATAATAATTTACCGATAGTTATAACTGCTCCTTATGATACCAATAATTGAAACAGCATTACCGATATTTACTTCAAAAAAATCAGTATAATTTTTTGTTATGAGAATAAAAAGTTGTAAACTTATAATAGAATAGAAAACGGAGGTAGGGTATGAATGAAACTTTAAAAACTATAAATAACAGGGTATCTCTCAGATGGTATGAGAAGAAAAAAATCTCGACGGAACATATGGATAAAATAATAGAGTCGGCAATCGGTGCTCCTACAGCAGGGAATATGGTCATGTATTCAATTATTCATATTCAAAATAAGAAAACCATGAAAAAACTGGCCATATCCTGTGATTCTCAGCCATTTATAGGAACAGCTTCCGATATCCTGATCTTTGTTGCTGATTTTAATAAATGGAACAGTTATTATAAAAATGAAGGTGTCTATTGTGATAAAGGCAGAAGGCCTGGAAATGCAGAGATGCTCCTGGCCTTTGAAGATACCATGATAGCCTCGGAAAATGCTGTGATTGCAGGTGAAAGTTTAGGGATAGGAAGCTGCTATATAGGAGATATTCTGGAAAATTATGAATACCATAAAGAATTATTAGATCTGCCGGATTATACCATACCTTTAGGGATGCTGACCTTCGGATATTATCCAAAAGATTATAAGAGGGTAAAAAGAGAAAGGTTCAACAGGGAGTTTATTGTCTTTGATGAAAAATACAAAAAGCTGGATAAGGCAGAGCTGAAGACGATGTTTGAATTAAAGGAAAAAGAATTTAGTACGAAAGATTCCAATGAGGGAAAATCTTTTGCAGGGGAATTCTATAAGAGAAAAACAAATTCAGATTTTATGGAAAACTTTGAAAGATCGGTAGATCAGTGGTTTAAAAATTGGAAATAATAAAAAAGATTACTTCTATATATTAAACATAGAAGTAATCTTTTTTACTAAACGCATAGGTCTCCTACCAGAAGATGATTTCTATCCTCATGTAGAGCAGCTATTAAAAGAATTTAGGCCACCCTTAAGACTTTTCATAGATTTAAATCCGTTTTTTTCCATAGTTATGCAAGCACCCCTAGCGTAATTTCCACGGGTACATACAACTACATAAGTTTTATTTTTATCCAATTTTTTTATTTCATTTTCAAAGTTTTTACCTTCATAATCTATCATGATAGCATCTTCAACTAAAGAAGGAACGGCGATTATCTCCTTTGGAGTTCTGACATCTAAGACTAGAGTGTTGTCACTTTCTAATAATTTCAAAGCTTCGTCTTTTGAGATGTCGAATGTTTTACCTTTTTTTCCGAATCTTAAACCTAAGATTTTTAACATAGGTCAATTACCAGTTTTAATTTTTTCTATAATATTCATGACTTACACTCCCTTTATCTATAGTTTTTATTTACGAAAAAGAACTTCGATGATTTTTATTATCCTTTCATTGGAGATGGAATAATAAACTTCCAAGCCTTTTCTCTCACCTTTGATAATTTTTTCAGCCTTTAATTTAGATAAGTGCTGCGATATTGTAGATTGTGGTGCCTCAAGACAATGTTGCATTTGAGTTACATTGGCTTTTTTGACTGCAATTAAATTTTTTACTATGCATAATCTTATAGGATGAGATAGAGCTTTTAAGACGCTAGCTTTATTTTCAAATAATTCTGGATCATCTTTGTAATATAACAAATTGTACCCCCTATATAAAATTCATTTATTTGTATATTCAAATAATACGATTTAATCGGCTAAATGTCAAGTGATTATTTAAAAGACACAAAATATATACTTGATCTTAAGTATATATTTTGTGTCTGAATAGATAATCTTAAGTTTGATGTTCATCTAAATATATCTCTCTTTAACCTGCTGAATCCATCAAAGGCAATTTTATTTATAACAAAGGTTGTAAGGATGAGGGAGAGAGTTCTGATGCAGAAAATCCCAAGCATGATACTTATCTGGTATTTAATAGCTGTAAAGGGAGAAGCACCGGCTAAGATTTGTCCTGTCATCATCCCCGGTAAAGCCACCAATCCAATGGTGGCCATATTGGCAAGATCAGGCTGAAGGGAGGAAATTATAGATCTCCTGTAAAACTCTCGGAGTGCCTCAAACTTTGTAGCCCCCATGGAAAGAAGGTAAAAATATGAATCTTCCCCATCTTTTATCTGGGTAAAAAAGTTATTCAAAAATATAATCTGCCCCTTGAGTACATTCCCCAAAAGCATACCGCTCACAGGGATGATATATCTGGACTCAAAAAAATTGGTATCAGGTAAAATTATAACCTGGTACAGGGTATAGACTGTGGTCCACGACAAAAATATAGAGCCCAAGAGGGGAAAAATTAATTTTTTATAACTTAATTTTACCATATCTATGGCAGAGACCGATGCCACCGTTATCATCAGGAGGATATAAATAAAGTTTACAGCCCAGTTATTAAATTTAAAGATATATTCTAAATAGATCCCCACTAAAAACAACTGGATAATCATCCGTCCCATGGAGGTGACGGATTTTTTTACAAGGTTTACCCTGAAAAACCTCAATCCCAAAATCAATAAAAAAAGCGGAACCAGCAATAGGAAAATATTAAAAAAAGATATATTCATAAGATCACCACCCCATTACTTGGAATTCATCATAATCCAGCCACTGGTTGTCGTGGGAGGAAACTATAACGGTTTTATTTAAGTTTTTTATGATCTCGATAACTTTTATTTTTAAATCGTGATCCAGCCCGGAAGTGACCTCATCCAGGAGGAGGATCTCTCTGTCTAAAAGTAAAACCAATATGAGGGCAATCCTCTGTTTTTCTCCCCCGGATAAAAGGGAAGGAGATTTTTTTAATATGCTTTTATCCAGCTCAAACTTTTCCAAGAGTTCATAGAGGGAAGAATTAGACAGCTTGATACCCTTGTTTTTCTGAAATGAAAATATAAGGTGGATGTATTTTTCTACGCTGTCTTCGGTAAAAAGGATATTTTGACCGATGTAGGCAAATTTTTGACGGAGGGTATCGATGTTATTCTGCCCTAAAACCTCTCCATCTATAAGAATTCTCCCGCTGTCTATGGGGATATAGCCCATGATTACCTTTAAAAGGGTGCTTTTCCCGGCTCCAGAAGGCATTTTGAGGAGAATTTTTTGATTCTTTTTAATCTGCAGATTTAAATTTATAAAGATCGGCTGCTGTTTTAACTTTAAATTTATTTCTTCTAACTTTATCATAAGAACCCTCCTGTATATTTTTGCTCAGTTCACGGATCTTTTCTTCCTTAACCCTTCCCGATCTCGAAACTTTAGCCCGGAAATTTAACTTTGTCAAGGAGATGAAAAACTCCTCCTGAAAAGGGAGGAGTTTTTAAATTTTAATCTTTATAGAGGTTTTTATATTTATAGTAGCTGGTGATAACATTCTTTATAAATTCCTGTGAATCTGAATATGGTATCTGCTCCACATCGATATCCCCGTTCTTATCTAATTTCCAGCTGGAGACAAGGTCTTTCCCGTCGTAAAAACCGGCGATGGTCAGACTTATATTGTCATTAAAATCAGACAAAAGATATTCCAGATGTTTAACTCCAATATGGATATTCACTTCAGGATCTAAAAGTTTTTCAAAAGTTATGTCAGGGTCATATAGTTTAGCTGTTTTAAGATCTAACTGCAGAAGCCCGAAATAAGTACCCTTAAAAATTAAACCTGGCTCAAACTTACTTCCCTCCCTGATAAGACTGAAGATAAGAGCCTCTTCCACGTCATATTTTTTACTGTATTTTTTTACCAGATCGTTATAATATCTAGGGTATAGATAGGGATAAAGATTTGAATATTTAGAAAACTCTTCCTCAGCAGAGAGGGAGGATCTCATAGCTAAATCATATAATTTAATTTTTTCTAAATAAGATGTTTTAATAAAAGTCTCAAAAGTCTTATCTTCGGGAAAATTGAGAGTATCAGATTCAATAATTAACAGCTGGGGGTCACCTAATCCAGACAGCTGGCCCAGAACAGCTAAAGAATCTTTGTAGACACGCATCTTATAATTTATAGGATATTCTTCCAACACCCTGGCAGTCTTAGTGATATTGAAAGCCACTTGATAATAGTAGGAGTTTAGGTTGTGTTTGATTATCCAATTTAAGTAATTTGGGTTTTTACTTTCGTTATATAGCATATTTCGATAGTAGCCAGCCAGGTTGGAATTTGGATAAGTCTGTATATACTTAATTGCAGATTCCTTAAACAGATCCATCTGGGATGAGTTGAAATAAGACCTGGTCAGAAGTTCGTGAGCTTTATCGGTATCCAGCTTTTTACTCCACAGGATAGCTTCCTCATAATTTTCTAAAATGAAATAAATTCTTCCGATGGAATAGATGGACTTTTCCAAATAAGGGGATCTATCAACTAATTTATATTTTTGTATAGCCTCCAATGGTTTGTTGGATTTTTTTAAGGCATTTCCCCAAAAATAATAATAATCGGAATCTGTATTACCGGAACTGAATTGATTTTTTATAAGGTCTATCATAAGGTCGTATTGGTCTGCCTCCTCTAAGATGTTCAGGGTACCGATGACGATCTCTTTATTGTTAGAGGTAGAATTAATTGATTTTTTATAAGCCTTATAAAATTCTAAAAAGAGTCCCTTTGAATACAGGTAATGCCCTATCATCTTTAGATCGTCGTCTTTTAATTTGTCGATATTTTTATAATTGTTTTTGTATTTTATCTCCAATATATAGTTGTAATAAGGATTTTTGGAGGCAAGGATATTAAGGGCTTTTTTTTCAAAGGGCTCCAAATCAGGTGAATAATAATCCTTTATGAGGGTCAGATACTGGTAGTGTGCATTGGTGAAATAACCCAGCCGGGAATAGATCTCACCTAAATAAAATCCCCGTCTGAATTCAAAATAATTAGATTTTTTAAACCCTGGAAATTTTAAATATTCAGGAGTGTAGATAGATGAATCTAAATATTTGAGAGCATTTTTTAATTCCCCAATCTCATAGTAGTTCATGGCAATATAGTAATCGGGATAATGAGAGTTAACCAGTTTAGAGTCTTTATAGATCTCTATAAAATTTTCAAACTCTATTTTTGCCTGATCAAAGTTTCCATTGAGATAATGATTCTTTGCCTGTGTAAAGGCTTTGTACCCCCCTATATCATCTGAGGAAAATAGGGTAGTAAAAATAAATATATATAATAAGATAATTTTTTTCATGGAATTCTCCTTTTTAATTAATATCTGAATTTTTGCATTATTACAGCCCTTAATCCAGTCTTTACAAGATTTAAATTACCGGAAAACACCGGTAGAATGCTGATATTAATTAGAGTATACCATAAAAGCGGCGAATAAAAAGCAGGCTGTAAAAAGTATCCGATTTTTTTAGTTTTAAGGATTAAAAATAGGGTATAATAAGTTAAATATAAAAATGAAACAATTAAACTAAAAAAGAAATAGTCAGAATTTTATAATTTTGCTATAATATTAAGGCTATTTTTTAGAAGGGGTAATGTTATTATGAGTAGGATAAGAATACTGGATGAAAGTGTATCTAATATAATTGCAGCGGGAGAGGTAGTAGAGAATCCAGCCAGCATGATAAAGGAACTGATAGAAAACTCACTGGATGCCGGGGCAGGATCTATCAGAGTAGAGGTAAAAAATAATGGTCGAGATGTAAGGCTTGTTGATACAGGGATGGGAATGGGAAAAGAAGATTTGTTTCTATGTGTGGAGAGACATGCTACTAGCAAGATTAAGGATAAAGGGGATATCTTTAATCTTACTAGCTATGGATTCAGAGGTGAAGCACTGGCCTCTATAGGATCTATATCCAAGATGATTATTTCCAGTAAAACCAATGATTCCAAAACCGGACATAAGATAAATTTAAATGCCGGAAAGGTCACTAAATATGAAGAAATATCCAGAGCGGTTGGAACAGAAATAGTCATCAAAGATCTTTTTTTTAATACTCCGGCAAGACTTAAATTTTTGAGGAAAAAATCTACTGAATATGCACGGATAAGGGAGATTGTTTTAAAGGAAGCCCTCTACAACACCGAGGTTTCATTTTCTCTGCTTTTAGATGGGAGGGAGGTCGTAAAAACCAGTGGTCGTGGGATAGAAAATACGATCTTAGAACTATTCGGGAGAAATACACTGAAAAATTCAACAAAATTTTCTCTGGGATACTGGGGAAATATGAATCTCCTAAAATCAAATAAGGATTCTATATACACCTATGTAAACGGCAGATATGTCAAATCTAAAACCATTGAAAAAGCTGTTTTAGATGCTTATTATACTAAATTAACCAGAGGCAGATATCCCTTTGCAATAATATTTTTTGATATCTCACCTGATTTAGTAGATATCAATGTTCATCCCTCTAAAAAAATCATTAAATTTGTGGATGAAGATGGTGTATACAGGGAAATATTAGATTGTTTAACCGATGCTATCTACAGAGATGACAGGAAAAATTCTATCTCACTAAAAATAGAGGAAGATGGGGATGAAAATCAAAGTCCGATCCAAAATAACCTGTTAGATTTTGAAGAGCTGGAAAATTTAATAACTCCCAGGGTAAATAAAGTGATAAAAACGGAGCAGCCTGCCCTGATAAAAGAAGAAAAATTAAAGAATAAGGTCAGTGAGAGGATTGCTAAGGCTTACAGGTACAGTCAGGAATATGAGGCCACTCTCCCTTCTGTTCCTCCTTTGGAAATAAAGGAAGATGAAATTCCTCCAGAAAAGGGGAAAGAATCCGTTGAAATCGAAAAGATCCTTGTGGCAGAAAAGCAGAATGATGAAGATCATGAAAATCCAGAAGAAGTGAATGAGATTAAAAATGATTACAGGGTTTTAGCCCAACTCCATAATATGTATATCCTGGTTGAGACAGAGGAAGAGTTGGAGATCTATGATCAGCATATTGTCCACGAGAGGATCCTATATGAAAAATTAAAGGATAAACACTACAACAAAAAAATATCTGTTCAAAATTTATTAGTCCCTATAAAATTGGAGTTGAATGGATATGAAACTGAGATTGTCAGGGGTAATTTGGAGTTGTTCAGTGAATTTGGTTTTGAGGTAGAGGAATTTTGTGACAATGAAATTTTAATCAGAGGAGTTCCGATATTCAACTTTAGAGTCGGTGTAGAAGATACATTCAGGTACCTGCTGGAAAACTTAGGCGGTGGTGACCCCAGGGAAAAAGTGATCATATCCATGTCTTGCAGAAATGCTATAAAGGCAGGGGAAAAATTGACCCTGGAGGAGATGGAAACCTTGATATCGGATCTGCATAAGGTTGGGAAATATACCTGCCCCCATGGCAGGCCGATAATATTAAAGATGACTTTTGATGAGATGAATAAAAAGTTTAATCGGAAATAATATCTTTGGAAAAAAAGACCTGTCTAACGTCTAAAAAGTAGTGAGTGGCAAAAAACAAAAATTAAGATAGGAAAAATTACATTTTTTGTGTAGAATTAATTAGAGCAAAGATCTAAACAAGGAGACAAAGATGGTAAATGTAAACATTGTTTGCGTAGGGAAGGTAAAAGAAAAATATATTAATATGGGAATAGATGAATTTACTAAAAGGTTGTCTGCCTATACGAAATTAAAAATTATCGAATTAAAAGAAGATGGAAACGATAAAAACAGAGACCAATCCATGGAGAAGGAAGCCGGACAAATAATAGAGACTATCTCTAAAAATAGAGGATATTCTATCCTAATGGATATAGGCGGGAAAAAGTTTTCATCGGAAGAGATGTCTAAAAAAATAGAACAAATAACAGTCAACGGAAATAGTACAATTAACTTTATTATTGGCGGATCCTATGGGGTAACTAAGGAAGTCAGGAGTGCTGTGGATTTAAGGATGAGTTTTTCAGACTTAACATTCCCTCATCAATTAATGAGACTTATATTGTTTGAGCAGGTTTATCGTTGGTTTAGTATATTAGGAAATAGTAAATATCATAAGTGAGGTGGGAAAAATGTATGCTGTTGGAGAAAATTTTGAATATATGATAGAAGAGGAAGAATGCGACATATCTGTAGTAGGGGATATAATGATGTTCGGAGATGAATATTTAATAGGAGAAGACCTAGATGGAAAGAGGTATGTTTTTATATATAGGGAAGATGAAGAGATAGTTGAACTAGTTGATGAAGAGGATGAAGCATCAGATATCATGGATAACTGGGAGGATGAATATTATGCCGGTGGAACAGATATTGGCGACTGGGATGATGACTCATACTACGAAAGGGAAGATAAAATAACTACTGGTTCCGATGATACAGAAGCATATTTTGAAGATGATGATTATTCTGAAAGTGAAGAAGATGTAGATTCATTTATATCCGGTTTAATGGGAGAATAGCAGATGAAACTAAGGATAAGAACAACAGATAGTTTTGGAGAAAATTATGATGCAACCTTTGATGCAACTAGAGAAGACAATAAAATAGGTGTTAAATACACATACTCCGATGAATATGCAAAGGTTAGAATATTTATCTTGAAGGACAAGGTGCAGATAGTAAGAGATGGGGATATAAAGAGCAATAAGCTTTTGAAAGCAAATCAAAGGACTGCTTTTTCCTACAGGGCATCATATATGAATAGAAATTTTGAAATTTTTACTAAATCTCTTACCATAGAAGATAAAAAAATCAGTGCTTTATATTCTATAATTGAAGAAAATGAAGTGGTGAACGAATTGACTCTAAAGATAGATGAACTATAATTTATGGTAAAAATAAAAAAAATTTGATATAATAGAGCAAGAGATTGCTCTATTTTTATTTAAAATTAACCTTTGGAGGATGAGATGAAAAAATTAATATTATTTGTAACCATCTTGTTGGGGGTTAGTATAGGATCTTATGGTGCTGTAGATAATTCTAAGAAAATAGATGAAGTTAATAAAAAAATAATTAAAGAACTATCTTTATTCTATGGGGGCTATGAAAAAATATATTCCCATGGGATAAATAGACAAAATATTGCTTTTCTTTTGGGAGAAGTTGAACCTAGTGGAGCTAAAAAGGTTGAATATGACTTTGAGACCATTCCAAATGGGGAGGTAATAAGCCTGGGTTTAGATGAAAAAATTGAATTTAAAAACATATCCCAGATAAAAAAACTAAAAGTAGTGGAGAAAACACATAAAAATTCCCTTGTAGATCTAAAAAAAGAAGGAGAGAATCTGAGAATTACTTTTTCCAGTGTAGGAGAATATAAGCTATCTTTCACAGAAAAAAATCAAATGATTAAAGAGATAATTTTTAAGAAAATTGCAAAGTATCAGCCATTTCCTGAAGATATAGAGAAAAATATAGAAGATTCCTATAATGACGGTGATTTTAAGTTCTTGAATGAAAATTTACTGCTTTTAAAAACTTTTTTTCCAGATTCAGAAGAGATAGAAAAGGGTCTTTTTTATGCTTTAGAACTGAATGAAAAAAATAAAAATTACGATGCAGTGAGAAATATCTCAAAAATATTGGTGAGTAAATATAGGTTAGATGATGAAAAAAAGGAAGAGATAATAGAAATATATCTAAATGCCCTAAAAAAATTAGGTGAAACAGAGGAATACCTTGAGTTTTTAGAGAGATTATCTGCCTATGATAAAAAATATGAATCAGAATATTTAGATGCTTCTATAAATTATAAAAACTATAGTTTAGGAGCTGTTAAATTAGCTGAAACTCAAATTTTAATTGAGTCTTCTCCAAAAGTCACAAATTATTTAGGGGATTATTATCATCAATTAAAAGATTACAATAAGGCAAGAAACTATTATAAAACAGGTGAAAATTTTGAAAAATTAGCTCTGATATATCTGGAAACAGGAGATAAGGTCAGCTATGAGAACCTGAAATCAGAGGCAGATCCTGAACAAATAGATAAAATAAAAAAAATAGAAATCAAATATTTAGAGAGAAAAAAACTTGAAAAATATATTGGAAATGCAGAAAAATATACCCGTGAGGGGAGGCTGCAGGAGGCCGAACTATATTATAAACGATCTCTAGAAAAAGATATATCATCGGATTTAAAAAGTAATATCTATTATAAGCTGGCGGATCTGTATTATAATTTAGATGAATTTGAGTTGGCAGAAAAAAACTTGAAATCCATAGATATTAAAGTTTTGGATGAGGAGTTTTTTGGAGGTTATTACTATTTAGGTGGGATGATCTACTATAATTTGGAAAACTATCATGAGAGTTCCGGGTATTTTAAAACATTAATTAAAAAGTTTCCAAACACTACCCTCAGTAACAGGGGGAGGATCTACATATTAAAAATAGAAAAAATAAATAAAAATAAATTAGAAAAAGAGGTTGAGTATGAATCAAATAGTTGAAAGTAATGACCACATTGTCCAAGACAAGTGGAACAAGGTAGAAGAGATCAAAGCAATGGGAATCGAACCATTTGGTAGAAAGTACATCAAATTAAATATGGTAGAAGATATTATAAATTCAGAGGTTGAATTCGATAAAGATCCTGAAAATTATAATGAAACATTTCAAACTGCAGGAAGAATCATGGCATTTAGACCGGCAGGAAAAAATGCAGTATTTGGTCATATTGAAGACCAGACTGGAAGAATCCAATTTTATATCAGGAAAGATGTAGTTGGAGATGAGTCATTTGAAGTAATGAGCAAAATTGGAACTGGAGATTTTATAGGGATCAAAGGTGGAGTATTTAAAACAGGTAAGGGAGAATTCACGTTAAGAGCGACTGACTTTGAATTTTTATCTAAAAATATCAAACCATTGCCAGATAAATTCCACGGATTAACAGATGTAGAAACTAGATATAGACAAAGATATGTAGATCTTATCATGAATAGAGAAGTTAAGGATACATTCATCAAAAGAACTAAAATTATAAGTCATATAAGAAATATCTTAACACAAAAGGATTTCTTGGAAGTTGAAACTCCTATGATGCATCCAATCGTTGGAGGAGCTTCTGCCAGACCTTTCGTAACACACCATAACACTTTAGATATGCAGTTATACTTAAGAATAGCTCCAGAATTATACCTGAAAAGGTTAATTGTTGGTGGATTTGATAAAGTATTCGAAATAAACAGAAACTTTAGAAATGAAGGAATATCTACCAGACATAACCCTGAATTTACAATGATGGAACTATACCAGGCATATGCTGACTTTGAAGACATGATGGACATTACAGAAGAGATTATCACCAGTTGTGCAAAAGAAGTACTTGGAACAACTGACGTTGTATACAATGGTAAAGAACTAAAATTAGAAGGTTTCAAAAGAATACACATGGTAGACATCGTAAAAGAAGTTACCGGTGTAGACTTCTGGCCTGAGATGAGTGTAGAAGCTGCTAAAGAATTAGCAAAAGCAAATGAAGTGCACTTAGCTCCTCATATGGATACAGTAGGACATATCATCAATGAATTCTTCGAGCAGAAATGTGAGGATACAATAGTACAGCCTACATTTGTAATGGGTCATCCGGTAGAGATCTCTCCATTAGCGAAGAGAACAAAGGACGATGGCAGATTTACAGATAGATTTGAGCTGTTTATCGATGCAAGGGAATATGGAAACGCATTCTCAGAGTTAAATGATCCTGCAGATCAAAAAGGTAGATTTGAAGAGCAAGTAGCAGAAGCTACAAAGGGTAACGAAGAAGCTAATGCCGTAATTGATGAAGATTACATCAATGCGTTGGAGTACGGTCTTCCGCCAACAGGAGGATTAGGAATCGGGATCGATAGATTAGTAATGTTATTAACAGGAGCACCGTCAATTAGAGACGTAATCATGTTCCCGCAAATGAGAAAAAAATAGACTTTTTAAGAGGGCATAGAGAAATCTATGCTCTTTTTGTTTTGGAAAACATGTTTCACTCCTAAAGGAGCGAGATACTTTTTCTCAACAGCTAGAAATAAGTATCCAAAAAGAGCCGGAAGTTTATAAGTTGTCTTAGTTAGTTAGCCCAGTGATCCCCGTTTCTTATCGGGGTGCCTGACGGACATGATGAGCAGGACGAAACTCGCAAGATATTTACTGTTGTAGCTAAACGACTATAAACTTCAGAGTTATAAACAATAAGGTCACTTAAGAAAATTATTTTTTCTTGATTTTTTAACTTTGAAAGTGATATTACTTTGTACTTTCATATATCCTAGAGCGTTCAACAAATTAAGTTCCGCAGTTAAGCGAGGACTGTAGCTTTCAAAGCTCGTATATTAATATTTTACTTAGGAACAATTTTCAAAGTTTGAGCTTTTCTTTCCTCTGTTTCTTTTACTCACTAAAAGAAATAGAGCCAGTTAAGGGTGGAACCCTTAGAATTTATTAGTGTAGCTCTCTATCTGATTTTCTCAAAAATCTATGTTTACAAAATAAACTAACAGTTCTTTGACCCTTACTTTGTGATGAAGAATTAAATATCTTATAAGGTAGCAAATTGGCTTAATTATAAAACTTTACTGGTCCGGTAAGAAACAATTGTTGACAGGATTGGTAATCTATGTTATTATCAACCTATAAAGAAATCACTTAAATCCTATGTATTAAGTGTATTATAAAAGGGGGAGCTATGACAACTACAAAAAAAACTAAATACAGCTTGAGAGCTTTGGTATATATGGCCTGCAATCCGGAAAAAAAATTTAGTGTCAAAGAAATTTCTGAAAAAGAAGAGATCTCAAAGAGATATCTGGAGCAGATATTTTTAACCCTAAAAAAGTCAGGGTTAATCATAAGCAGTAAGGGAGCCCAGGGAGGATATCTCCTGGCCAGGTCTCCAAAGGAAATAAGTGTTGCTGATGTTTTAGATGTAATGGAGAATACCCGGGAAGCAGGCTGTTGCAGCAGCTATAATTTAGAAACATTGGAATCCGTCTTGGAAAAAGAAGTGTGGGAAAAGATGGATGAAAAAATAAAAGAACTAACTGAAAATATAAGTTTAGAAGATTTAAAAGAGAAATACAATGACGGTGGTACGGATATTTATTATATATAATCAAAGGGAGGAAAGATGAATAAAATTAAAATGTTATTATTAGGAATATTATTGGGAACTTTATTTATAGCTTGTGGAAAGGAAGGCTCTAAAAAAGAGGTTATCAGAGTAGGGACTTCTGGAGGATATTTCCCATTTACTTATACAGAAAACGATGAACTTAAGGGTTTTGATATCGATGTATGGAATGAAATCGGGAAAAGGCTGGGAAAAGAAGTAGAATTTAAACAGGCAAAATTTAGTGGTTTATTCGGGATGCTGGATACAGGAAAGATAGATACAATCTCTAATCAAATTACCATTACGGATAAAAGGTTGGAAAAGTATGATTTCTCAGTTCCTTATGTTTATTCTGGAGCCCAATTCTTTGTAGCCAAAGGAAATCCAAAAGGAATTAAAGGGATAGAAGACCTGGCAGGCAGAAAAGTTGCCACAGAAGTAGGGACAAACTATGAAGAGATAGTCAGGGAGTTATCTGCAAAAATAGATTTTGAAACAGTTGTTTACAATTCAGGAAGTTTAGTTAAAGACGTAGAATTGGGAAGAGTCGATACATTTATGATGGATAAGGTTTCAATCATAGAGTTGATTAAGAAGAATGATCTTCAAATAGAGCTGCTGGATAAACCGGCTAAATATATAGCTAATGCTTTTCCTTTTGTAAAAAAAGAAAAAAACCAAAAGGTTATGACTGAAGTTAACGAAGCTTTGAGTGAAATGAGAAAAGACGGGACTCTTATAGAGATTTCCAATAAGTATTTTGGAATGGATATAACTTCAAATTAATTTGAAAAATAGAGTTTGATAATTGATAGGCATTTTAATTACAGGGGGAAAAAAATCTCTAGAAGTTAAAATGTCTGTTTTTTTTAAAATAAGACTAAAGAGAGGCAAAAAATGGATTTTAAAGTAGAAGCAATGATAAGTTTATTCCCAATTTTATTTAAGGCTTTGGGATTAACATTAAAAATAACATTTATATCAACATTTATATCGGTTTTACTGGGTATATTAATAGCAGTTATTAGATTTTTTAAAGTGAAGGTTTTATATGAAATAACAGGACTATTTGTGTCTTTTTTCAGAGGAACACCATTGCTGGTGCAGTTATTCTTAATTTATTATGGATTACCTCAGGTATTTCCTATATTTATAAATATGAGTGCCTTTACAGCTACGGTACTCGGACTTAGTTTACATTTCTCCGCTTATATGGCTGAAACTATAAGGGGAGCTCTATCGTCGGTAGATAGGGGGCAGTTAGAGGCAGGGTACTCAGTTGGAATGAACACCCTCCAAGTGATGATAAGGGTAGTCATACCTCAGGGGATAAGAGTTGCGATTCCTTCCATTGTAAATATTTCTATCGACCTGTTAAAATCTTCGTCACTGGCCTTTACCCTGGGGCTGGCCGATATTATGGCAAAGACCCAGTTAGAAGCAGCCAGTTCATACAGGTTCTTAGAGAGTTATCTGGCTGTGGCTTTAGTCTATTGGGGACTAGTGATTTTACTTGAAAGAATTCAAAAAACACTGGAAATCAAGTTGAATAGAGCTTATTAGGAGGAAAATTATGAATAGAACTAATATATTAGAAGTAAAAGAATTGCATAAAAATTTTGGAGAAGTAGAGGTCTTAAAAGGGATAGATTTTTCTCTGAAAAAGGGAGAGATTGTATCTATAGTAGGACCTTCCGGAAGCGGGAAATCAACTTTTTTGAGATGTTTAAATTATCTGGAAGAACCTACAAAGGGTTCTATAACAATAGATGGTTTAATGCAGGAGGCCGGCAATCATAAAAATAGAGATATAGTAGCATTCAGACAAAAAACATCCATGGTATTTCAAAACTATAATCTATTTAAGAATAAAACAGCTTTGGAAAATATAACAGAAGCTCTTATAATAGTAAAAAAAATAGACAAAAAATCAGCTGAAAAAAAAGGCAGAGAGATAATAAAAAAAATAGGATTAGAAGGAAAAGAAAATTTTTATCCTAAAGAATTGAGCGGAGGGCAGCAGCAAAGGATAGGAATAGGAAGGGCCATGGCTTTAGAAAATAAGCTGATATTATTGGATGAACCTACATCAGCTTTAGACCCTGAACTGGTAGGAGAGGTTTTAGACCTCATAAGACTATTGGTTTCAGAGCACATAAGTATGATAATAGTGACCCATGAAATGAAATTTGCCAGGGAGGTATCTGACAGGGTAATCTTTATGGAGGATGGAATAATTGTAGATCAGGGGACTCCCGATGAAATTTTAGTGTCTCCTAAAAATAAGAGGATAGAGATGTTTTTAGGAAAAATTTAATATCCTTATCTGCGTTAAAAGAGGAAGCCTCAGGGCTTCCTCTTTATTTCTTCACACAATTTTCACAAAGATATGGCAGAATTCCCATAACAAACAAAAAGGGGAGGAATTTTAATGAAAATTAAAGTAAAAAGAGTCAGACCGGCAGTTCAGCTGGGAGTGTTGTTTTTTGTAACAATGGCTGGAATTTTACATCAGAAATTAGGCGGAGGACCAAATGGTGCACCTTCAATCCATGCTCTTTGTCCATTTGGAGGGATAGAGAGTTTTTATTCCCTTGTGACAAGGGGGGACTTTATCAAGAAGACATTTTATTCCAATATCATCCTTGTAGGAGGATCTACATTTTTGGTAGTTACTCTTGGAAGGATCTTCTGCGGGTGGATCTGTGCCCTGGGTACCCTGCAGGATATCTTTGGAAAAATTGGAATGAAGATCTTTAAGAAAAGATATAATGTACCTAAATCCTTGGATAGTACCCTCCGATACTTAAAATATATAGTCCTCATTGGTATTATTTATTTTACCTGGAGAACTGGTCAGCTGGTGATAAATTCAATGGATCCTTTTGTAGCTTACAGTCATATTACGGCAGGCTGGGAAGAGCTGTTAGGCGAATACCTTCTTGGATTCGGAATATTGATGGGGATGCTTCTGTCTTCCCTTTTTTATGACAGATTATTCTGCAGATATCTCTGTCCATTGGGAGCCTACTATGCGATTTTGGGAAGGTTTTCTCTGTTAAAAATAGAGAGGGATAAAAATACCTGTATAAACTGCAATAAGTGCGACAGAGGATGTCCGGTGGGACTGGATATTGCATCTGTAAATACAGTTGACAAGGGTGAATGTATAGGCTGTATGACCTGTGTAGAAGTCTGTCCCACTGCTAAGAAGTCTCTGGAAGTCAACCTTATGAAAAAGAAAATCAGTTCAGGTAAATTAGGAATAATCGGTGTAGCAATTTTCTTTGGAATAATTCTAATAACCAAAGGACTGGGGATATACCAGACTACACCAAAGAGTCTGGCTGGAATTTTCAAAGGAAATCCTGGCAATATCAGGGGATGGATGACTATACAGGAGGTAGCTCAAGGTTTTGATATTCCATTGAAGAAATTTTATAAGGAACTTGGAGTAAGTATGGAAGAGCTCCCGCCTGAAACAACTATAAAAAGCAGTGAAGAGGTCCTAAAATCAGCCGGAATTGATTTTGATCATGATAAAATAGATGAAATAATAACACGACTTCTCCCTGAGGGAAAAGATCGAGATCCATCGGAATAAGATATAGATGTTTTGTTAAAAATTTCTAAAAACTCTCAAAAATATACTATAATTAGTTAAAAATATACCAATTTAATATCCGAATATACGTATTCAGTAATGATTAATAGTTTTTACCTATGAATAGCCAACGAAATTCATATATGACATATATTGACAAAGGAAAATATATATATTATACTTATGAAATGAAAAAATGAATCGAGGAGGATATGAAGCATGGTAGATTTTTTAAACAACATTTTATGGTCATATGTATTGATAGTAGGTCTAATAGGAGTGGGAATTTATTTTTCCATAAAAACAAAGTTTGCCCAGTTCAGAATGCTAAAGGAGATGATAAGACTTTTAACTGAAGGAGCAGCAGACGGAGTAAAGGGAAGTAAAGAGGAAAAAGGTATCACATCATTTCAGGCTTTTTGTATAAGTACAGCTTCCAGAGTAGGAACTGGAAATATGGCAGGGGTGGCACTGGCTATCGCAGCAGGAGGACCGGGAGCAGTATTCTGGATGTGGATGTTAGCACTTATTGGTTCTGCATCAGCATTTGTAGAATCTACACTGGCACAGCTTTATAAGGTGAAAGATGGAGACGCATTCAGAGGCGGGCCGGCATATTATATGGAGAAGGCTTTAAAGAACAGAAAATTAGGGATAGCGTTTTCAATCTTAATCACAGTATGTTTCGGACTTATCTTTAACTCGGTTCAATCCAACACAATTGCCATGGCATTTAACGGATCATTTGGAATAAGCAAAACTGTAGTTGCTGTTACATTAGCAGTATTGACTGCGGTTATAATCTTTGGTGGGGTAAAGAGAATAGCGAGTTTCGTGGAAAAAGTAGTTCCTGTAATGGCAGTATGTTATGTTGTTGTTGCAACAGTTGTTATTGTGATGAATATTACCCAAGTACCGGCAGTATTTGGAATGATCATCGACGGAGCATTTAATTTTAAATCGGCAGCAGGAGGAGCGTTAGGTGCAGCTCTTATGCAGGGTATTAAAAGAGGATTATTCTCCAATGAAGCAGGAATGGGAAGTGCTCCTAATGCGGCGGCTACAGCCACAGTATCACATCCGGTAAAGCAGGGTTTAATCCAGGCTTTGGGTGTATTTACAGATACAATATTAATCTGTAGTGCAACTGCATTTATTATCTTACTGTCAGGACACCAGACCCTCAGCGGAGACGGGATCCAAATGACCCAGTCAGCACTTAGCATGCATATAGGAAACTTCGGCGGGATATTTATAGCAGGTTGTATCTTCTTATTCGCATTTTCTTCGGTAATCGGAAACTATTATTACGGAGAAGCAAATATAGAGTTTATGACTGAAAATAAATTATGGCTGCAAGGGTATAGAGCAGCAGTTGTTATGATGGTGTTATTAGGAGGAATTGCAGGATTAAAAGTTGTATGGGGATTAGCGGATTTATTCATGGGATTCATGGCTGTATTAAACCTATATGCAATCTTAAAATTAGGTCCAATCGCATTCAGATTATTGGATGATTACTCAGATCAGAGAAAACAAGGACTTGATCCAATCTTAAGAGCTGAAACAGTAGATGACTTAGACGGTGTAGAGTGCTGGACTGGTTCTGAAACAGCATTAAGAAAAGCAGGACAAAAATTAAAGACTATATAAAATAATATTAAATACCTTCCTATGGGAGGTATTTTTTAATTATTAAAGAATAATAAGGGAAAACTTTACTATAATGGAGGGATAAGATGGATAAAGAGATGATGGAGTTCTTTTTTAAGATTCATAACGGGGATTTCAGGGGCGGCCCCGGAAGTGATCTGTCCACCGAAAGAGCCTATAATTCTGCAAGGGAATTTTTAGGAGAAAATATAGATGTACTGGATATAGGAGCCGGATCGGGGTTCCAGACCAGGGTACTGAAGAGTTTGGTGGACGGAAAGATTACAGCTCTGGATACAGCAGAAATTTATTTAAATAAGATAAAAAGAGAAACAGGCGTTGAGACCGTCAACTGTTCCATGGATAATCTGGAAAAATACTTTTCTCACAACAGTTTTGACCTTATCTGGAGCGAGGGGGCTGTCTATATAATGGGGTTAGCAAATGGACTGGAACACTGGAAGCCGTTTTTAAAACAGGGGGGGATTATAGGGTTTTCTCATATTTCATGGATCCGGGATAATCCCCCCAGGGAACTTTTGGACTACTGGGAGGCAGAGTATCCCCAGATAACGACGCTTTCTGAAAATAAGAAGATTATAGATGAGGGTGGATATGAGGTAAAGGATTATTTTATCCTCCCTTCAACCGACTGGACGGAAAATTATTATGAGAAGATGGCTGACAGGTTGAAAGAGTTAGAGAAAGGAGAGTTATCTGAAAAAGAAAAAATGGTAGTAGAGATGCACTGGGAAGAGATAGAGATCTATGAGAAATACGGGGAATATTACGGCTATGTATTCTTTATAATTTCCCCTAAATAAAAGAAAAAGAATCTCAAATAAAAAAACTCCATCAACGAAGGAGCTTTTGTTTAAAGAAATTTTATAAATCGAATCTATAACCAGCTGAAAGAACAACTCTTCCATAGTCATTATCTTCTTTTATATCAGCTTCTTTAGACTCAGATTCAGCTGTAGTAACAGCATACATCAGGTCTACAGTGAAATTCCTGTACTCTAAACCTCCGCCTAAAGCCCAGTATAGACCATCTTCTACATCTGTGCTAGCTTTATCATTTACTGAACCTTTAACTTTTATATCAGAAGAATCAAAGTTAAACGAATAACCCAAGTTAGCTTTTAAGTACGGCTTGATCTCTGAATCCAGGTTGAAGTTATATTTAGCAGTTAAATATACAGGTACTGAATTATATTCTACTCCGTAATAATCTGCTGATACACTTGAAGTACGTATAGGAGCATCTGCTCTATCTGCATGTAATTGATATGCCAGACCTAAACCCAGATCAAAATTATCAGTTAATGATTTATATCCTTCCAATGCTAATTCTCCGCCGAATCCATCTGTTTCATCATTTAAGATAGTAGTTCCTTCAGATTCATACTTAGTGTATGAAGCTCCTAAATCTCCACCAAATCTTGCGTTTAAATATGTGTCTTCCTGTGCAGCAAATGATACTGCTGATAATGCTGCTAACCCTAATAATACTTTTTTCATATTTTTTTCTCCTTAAAATAATTATATTTAATAATATCTCCCAATAACTTCATTTACTCAGCTCTGAGCTTTTCTTTGGGAGTATTATTATTTAAATCTTCCTTGCTTTTTCACGAGATAAATAATACCATTAAATAAAGATAAAAATGTCCAATTGGTGGACATTTTTATGGCTTTTTAAGTTTGTATAATTTTAAAAAAAAATGACAGGTCGGAGGTCAATAAATGAAAGGGGAATTTGGGGTTTTGGAAAAAATTTTGTCTAAAGATTTGATTAAAAATTTAAGTATCAGGGAATATCATAGGGGAGAATTCCTATTGGCCTTAGATGAACGTAAAATCCTATATCTTCTTGAGGGAACGGTATATGCTGTCAGATATCATGACGGGGAAAAGATAATCCATCCTTATTTTTTTAAGCCCAATCAATTTATAGGGATAAATATGTACCTGCAAAAAGATATAAGGGATTGGGAGATGGTGGCTGCCACAAAAAAGGTCAGGGCAGTGGTACTGGATGAGAAATTTTTGGAAGAACATATGTTCAATGATGCTAAGATCCTCAGGTTTATTTTAGAAAGAGGTTCTGGAGTAATAAGGCAGGGAGCAAGGGGATTTTTTATGCGTTCCCATGGGGGAGCCAAGGTATTCTTTGCATTCATAATTATGAGTAATTCGGTAGACGGGAAGATGCATTTTTTAAAGTATAACGACATTGCCCATGTTCTCAATGTAGGAAGGAGTATGCTCTATAAATTAACCGGTGAGTTAGTCCATGAAGGGTGCATTGAAAAAAATAAAGATTGTATAAATATATTGGATGAGGAAAAGTTGAAGAGGTATTATGAGGAGTATATGTATTAGGCAGATAATACATATAAATAAAATTATTGCAGGGTGCTCTTTCTGGAGATCCTATAAAATATTAAAATAAGGATGATAATTATGAGAGATAATTGCACCTATGGAAGAAGGAGTATCAGGTTAAAAAATTATGATTATAGTAAAAATGGATTGTATTTTATAACCATATGTACACAAAATAGAGGGGGAATATTTGGTGAAATAATCAATGGAAATATGATATTAAACAGATTAGGTAAAATTGTAGAAAATGAATGGAATGATTTAGAAACAAAAAATATAAATGTATCGAAATATTGTCTTATGCCAAATCATTTTCATGGGATTATTGAAATTAAATTTGATGTAGGGGTAATTCATGAATTACCCCTACGGGAAAATGATATGAAATCCCGGCGAAAAATGTTAATTCCAAAATTGATCGGTAAATTTAAAATGTTATCGACAAAAAAAATAAATATATTAAATAATAATACCGGCAAGGTATGGCAGAGAAATTATTATGAACATATAATCAGAGATGAGGAAGAATATGCGAGGATATCAGATTATATAAGGAATAACCCAAGAAATTGGAAGGAAGACAGGTTTAATTGTAGGTAAATTTTAGGGAAAGCAGAATTTTATAAATGAAATACAAAGATAAAAATTAAGAAAATATTCGATGAAATTATTAATGGGGATACGGTATCAAATTTGATGTAGGGGGGGATTCATGAATTACCCCTACGCAATAACATATTCTATGATATAATTGTAAGAAAGATAAATTTGAAATATAGGGAAGAAATCAAGGAGGAAATCAGTGTCGATCTACATATTATATTATTTTACATTCTACTTTACCTTGGGAGCCAGTATGCTCTATTTCTCCCAATTTTTTGAAACTATCCATATATCAGGGGGGCAGTCAGGGATGATTTTTGCTATAGGATCATTTTTAGCCATGGCTGTTCAGCCGGTTTTAGGATATATAAACGATAAGACAAAAAAATCTAAAGAAATACTGGTTTTAATAACAGGAGTTATTTTTATTACCCTATTTTTCATGAATTATATAAATTCATTTATGGGTATACTGACCTTATATTCCCTCTATGCAATAGCAGTTTTTTGTGAGATGCCCCTTATGGATACGGTGTCTTTATCCACCGATTATGCCTTTGGAAAGATAAGGTTATGGGGCTCTATCGGATTTGCTGTGGGAGCTTTAGTCTCGGGAAAAGTTATAGAGATATTCGGGCCTTCTTCATTTTTATATTTAGCAGCAGTTGTTTCAATTGTAACAGGGGTAATTATTTTAAAAATACCTGTGAAGATGAAAAGTACACATGAAGAGGATGAAAAGGTAGACATAAAAAAACTTCTAACCAATAAAAGATATATTGTTTTCGTAATTGTTTCCATGTTGTTTTTAGGAACCAATAATGGTCATAACAGTTATTTTGGAGTCTATTTCAAGGAAATAGGTGGTTCTATGGCATTATTGGGAACGACTATTTTCCTGATGACTCTCAGCGAAGTACCTTTTATCGGGGTGTCTACAAAATTAATAAGTAAAAAAGGGGTAGAATTTGTAGTTACTTTAGCAGTGCTGTGTATAACTGTCAGATGGGGAGTATACTTTTTATTATCTAAACCATCTGTGATAGCAGGAACTTTTTTATCCCAGGGAGCTTCCGTAGGGTTATTCTTTGCAGGTGCAAATCTATTTGTTCGAAATATTGTAGAAAAAAACACCTTGGGAACGGCAATAACTATCTTTATGGCAGCAGGTTCCTTGGGTGGGATGTTTGTCCAGTATATTTCAGGAGTGATCATAGAGCAGTCCTCAGCAGTTTATATCTATGGATTTTTTACAATATTGGCATTTACAGCCCTGATATTGATGTTTTGGGGGAAAAAAATAAAAGAATAAAAGGAGATTGTAGTTATGGCAAGAGGATATGACGAGGCAAAGGACAGAAAAAATAAGGTATCATTATTCGGTAAAACACTGGTGAGAAGATCTAAATCCACATGTGAATTATGTGGGGAAACAGGGAAAAAATTAAATATATTTGAGGTCGGGAAAATAGAGGAAGAACCTGATTACGACAGGTGTATCCATATCTGTGATACGTGTATGGATACCATAGAGAGGTTACAAAAAGCCGATGAAAACGACCTAAGATTTTTAAATCATGCAATCTGGAGTGAGGTAAATATAGTAAAAGCCACAGCAATAGACCTTATAAAACAGATCCAAGGAAAATACTCGTGGATAGATGATCTGATGGATATGGTCTATATGGATGAGGAGTTAGCAGAATTAGTGGAGAAGATAAGCAGGAAATAAAAATATAGGGGGCAGAACTTAGATTCTGCTCTTTTTTCTTTGGTAAGTATTAAAAAAACCGTATAAAAAGCTAATTTAGTTCGATAATGGTTTTTTTAGTTCACAAAACACACAAAATATTTGATTTCGTTGAAAAAATGTTGTATAAACATAAGGTGCAGAAATAGAAATATGAAGTTTATATAGGTTCTAATTTATTTATTGTTTATTAAAAATTAATAGGGGGAAGAAAATGAAAGAAGAAAAAATCAAGGGAAGTTTTAAGGGATTGGTACCGTTTTTTATTTTTATCGGAATTTATTTAGGAAGCGGATTGATCCTTCAATCCCAGGGGGTGGAATTAGCATTTTATCAACTGCCTGCTCCTATTGCGGCTTTTGCCGGGATAGTTACTGCCTTCATTCTTTTTAAAGGCACGATCAACGAAAAATTTAGTACTTTTGTCAAGGGGTGCGGCCACCAGGATATTATAATAATGTGTATAATATATTTACTTGCCGGGGCTTTTGCCGGAGTATCAAAAGCTATGGGTGGAGTGGATTCTACAGTTAACTTAGGGCTTACCTATATCCCTGCACAATATATCGCTGCTGGGTTATTTATTATCGCCGGATTTATTTCTACGGCTACAGGGACTTCTGTCGGAGCCATTGTTGCCATCGCTCCTATTGCCGTAGGACTGGCTGAAAAAGGAGGACTTTCTCTTCCTTTGGTACTTTCTGCTGTTATGGGGGGAGCTATGTTTGGAGATAATCTTTCAATAATTTCAGATACCACAATTGCAGCTACCAGAACGCAGGGGGTAGAGATGAAGGATAAGTTCAGGGTTAATATCTTGATTACTGCTCCTGCAGCTATTCTTACTATTATCCTTTTGGTTGTTTTTGGCAGACCTGAAATTTTGCCTGAAGTTCAAAACTATGATTTCAATCTGATTAAAATTTTGCCTTATGTCTTTGTACTGGCGTTTTCTTTGATTGGAATGAATGTTTTCGTTGTTTTAACTGGAGGTATTGCTCTTTCAGGAATAATTGGAGCTGTTTATGGAGATTTCACTCTCCTTACTTTTTCAAAGGAAGTTTACAATGGGTTTGTAGGAATGAATGAAATTTTTCTTCTTTCATTTCTTACAGGTGGTTTAGCTGCTATGGTTACCAAAGCCGGTGGGATTCAGTGGCTCCTTGAAAAAATCCAAAAAAGTATTAAAGGTCCGAAAACTGCCCAGTTAGGGATAGGAGCATTGGTAGGACTTACAGATATGGCAGTTGCCAACAATACCGTTGCTATAATTATAAATGGTTCTATAGCTAAAAAACTTTGCAGAAAATATGATGTTGACCCAAGAAAAAGTGCTGCCATATTGGATATTTTCTCTTGTATAGCTCAGGGATTTATTCCTTATGGAGCTCAAATGTTAATTTTGGTAGGATTTGCAGGAGGTAAAGTTACACCTTTAGAAGTTATGCCTTTACTATGGTACCAGCAGTTATTGATCGCATCTGTTATAATTTCAATACATATACCATTTGCTGATGGTCTTATGAGAAAAAAACCATGGGTATGGGAAGCGGAAGTAGAGGGGATATAAGCTGTTTTTTTAAAGTTACATTTTTTAACAAATGATTATATTTCTTAACAAAAAAATATGTTTTCTAATAAAAAAAGTATGTTTTTTTAGAATAAAGTGTTGCATATTGGGCACAAAAGGTGTATAGTGGTATAAAGAAAAAGAAAAAACAAGAAATAAGGGGGCTTTAAATGAAAGGGATTCAGGAAAAAGGATTTGGAACAAAGGCTATACATGGAGGAGCAGAAAAAAATCCATTCGGAACGTTAACTACACCAATATACCAAAGTTCTACATTTGTATTTGACAGTGCAGAACAAGGTGGTAAAAGATTTGCTTTAGAGGAAGCAGGATATATTTATTCAAGATTAGGAAATCCTACATCAAGTGTTGTAGAAGGAAAATTAGCATTATTAGAGGGAGCAGAAGCGGCGTTAGCAACTAGTTCAGGAATGGGAGCTATCTCTTCTACTATGTGGACACTGCTTAAAGCTGGAGATCATGTGTTGGCGGACAAAACTTTATACGGGTGTACATACGCATTCTTATGTCATGGATTAACTAAATTTGGAATAGATGTAGAATTTGTGGATACTTCTGATTTGGAAGCAGTAAAAAAAGCTATGAAATCTAACACTAGAATAGTTTATTTAGAAACACCTGCAAACCCTAATTTAAAAGTTGTGGATGTAAAGGCTGTTTGTGAAATAGCTCATGAAAATGAAGGAACTAAGGTAATAGTAGACAATACATTTGCAACACCATATCTTCAAAATCCTATAAAATTAGGAGCCGACTTAGTAGTTCATTCAGCTACTAAATATTTAAACGGTCATGGAGACGTAGTAGCAGGATTTGTAGCAGGAGACTTAGAGACAGTAACCCAGATAAGATTAGTAGGTGTAAAGGATATGACTGGTTCTGTTCTCAGCCCGCAAGACGCTTTCCTTATGATAAGAGGAATGAAGACTTTAGAACTTAGAATGGAAAGACACTGCAGTAATGCAGGTGAGATAGCTAGATTCTTAGATGCTCATCCTATGATAGAAAAGGTATACTATCCAGGACTTGAATCTCATGAAGGACATGAAATTGCAAAGGAGCAAATGAATGGATTCGGAGGAATAATAGCATTTGACGTAAAAGGCGGATTGGAAGCAGGAAAAAAATTATTAAACAGCTTGGAATTATGCACTCTGGCAGTAAGTTTAGGGGATACAGAAACTTTAATCCAGCACCCGGCATCTATGACTCATTCTCCATATACAGTAGAGGAGAGAGCAGCATCAGGAATAACTGAGGGATTAGTTAGAATATCTGTAGGTTTAGAAGGTGTAAATGATATTATAGATGATTTAAAGCAGGGGTTAGAAAAATTATAAAATAGTAGGACAATAAGTTATAAATCAAAAAAGATGACTTCCGTATAATACGGAAATCATCTTTTTTTTCTAGTATCTGGTATAAAAAATAGGATCTTTTGCTTTATAAATTATACCAATTCTAGGAATTTAAATCATAATGTCATTAAATAGATTTATAAGTATTTACAATTTCACTATGTATAGGATTGTAATAAGAATTCATCAAATTGGTATTAAATGTATTTTCTTCTAAATATTCCATGATTTTTTCTATGGATACAGGTTTACTAAAATAATATCCTTGAATTTCATCGCAATTATAAGTTTTTAAAAAATCAAATTGTTCTTTGGTTTCTACACCTTCCGCTATGACTTTAAAACCTAAATTATGTGCCATAGAAATTATTGTTTTAACAATTACCTTATCCTCTTCATTAGTTGTAATTCCATCTATAAAAGATTTATCTATTTTTAATTTATCTATAGGGAACTTCTTAAGGTAACTTAAAGATGAATAACCAGTTCCGAAATCATCTATTGCTAATTTAATATTTAAATCTTTTAATTTTGACATAATTTCTGCATTCTTTAAGATGTCATCCATCAGCATAGATTCTGTTAACTCGAGTTCTATATGTTTTAAATCTATTTTTTCCTGATCCAAAACATCTTCAATCATTTTAGGTAAATTACTGTGTTTTATCTGATATCCGGAAATATTAATGGATATATATATATTTGGATCTATTTCAATAACTTTTTTTATTTCGTAAAAAACTTTTTCTAAGATCCACCTTGTTATAGGAATAATAAGTCCGCTGTCTTCTGCTATCCTTATAAAATCATCCGGTGAAATAGTTCCAAATTCAGGGCTTTTCCAACGAATAAGTGCTTCACAAGAAATAATTTTTTTTGTGACTGTATTTACCTGGGGCTGATACTCCAGGTAAAACTCCTCATTTTTTAATGCCTGTCTCATTTTATTTTCAAGATCAAGATTTTTCATAAATTTAGAATTCATATTTTCTGTATAAAATTTAAAATTATTTCTTCCGGATCTTTTGGCAAAATACATTGCTGTATCCGCATTTTTGATAAGTTCATCTAAAGATTCACCGTTTAAAGGGTAAAGACTCACACCTATACTGGAAGTGACAAAAAGTTCTTTTCCGTCAATAATAAAAGCAGATTTAAATATATTTAATATACTTATTATTCGTTTATTTAAATCATCTATAAAATCGAAAGATGGTATCAGAATCACAAACTCATCCCCGCCGAATCTTGAGACAATTTCATCTTCAAGGGTTATTTCTTTTAGAGATGCAGCAACTTTTTTTAAAAGTTCATCACCTGAAGAATGCCCTAAAGCATCATTTATATTTTTAAATCTGTCTAGATCCAAAAACATAAAAGCTATACTTGTTTTCTCCAGATCAGCGTCTATAATTGAATTTTTTGCTCTGCTATTAAATAATTCTCTGTTTGGAAGATCTGTTAATGAATCATAATATGCTAAATGCTGAATTTGTTTTCTTATGTGTTCCTGGTTTGAAAGATCTGAAAACATACCAACATGATAATCAATATTATTTTTATTTTTCTTATTTCGGATTGTTATTATCTTCAGCCATTCAGGGTGGATTTCACCATTTTTTCTTCTGTTCCATATTTCCCCCCGCCACTCCCCTTTATATTTAATAGAATTCCACATTTCTTTATAGAAAAACTGGTTATGGTGATTTGAATTTAAAATTTTAGGGTCATATCCAATTAAATCCCTTTTTTTATACCCGGTAGTTTTTAAAAATGAATGGTTGACAGAAATAATTTTATTATATTTATCTGTAATTATTACACCTTCAGGTGTATTTTCTATAATGTGGGCAGACAGCCTTAATTTTGTTCCATCCTCTACAGATTTCTTCATTAAATTTTCTATTTCATTGGTATATTTAATTTTATTATAGACCGCTCTACTGAACATTATAGTTATTATGTTAAAAAAAACAAAAATTGTCCAATTCCATTTTATAAATTCATTTAAGAAAAATAATTTTCCGGGTATAAACCTGATTCTCCAATTTTGATTTGGGAAATGTATAAAATCTTCAAAATAAAGATCTGAAGACTGGTATAAATGCAATCTTTTAAAATAATCTTTAGTTGTATAAATTGGGATATTTTTATTTTCTGTGGCATCATAAATCTGAAAATCCAAGTCATTTTTTATCAAGAGACCTAAAGAAGAATTTATAATATCATCTATTTTAAAAACTCCTGAAATAAAACCTAATATATTGTTTTCAGATTTATATACAGGGTTTAAAATAAGGAATTCATCTTTTTTCCCCTTTTCTGGAACTAATTTAATTTTTGATATTCCTGTTGTTTTTCCGGTTTTTAATGAATTTAAAATTGCTTCCCCTCTGTTTTTATTAGAAAATAAATCAAATCCCAAGGCAGCTTCGTTTCCTTTGAGCGGTTCAATATAATAGATGGGGTAATATTGAAGGGAGGGTTTTCTTTTTTTCATTTTGCCGGAACTTTCTATTTCGGTAAATTGAAATTTTTTATTATCTAGGAAATTATAAATTTGAATATTTGTAAAAAAGAAGAAGTTTAGTTGGGTGGTAAAGAATTTTTAGAGGAAAAATTACTTTTAGGAAATAAATGAATAAAAAAATGTATATAAA